>CAZHQP010000282.1:0-4100 GCA_964534735.1 uncultured Roseivirgaceae bacterium | reverse complement strand
ATCCCATATGGGTAATGGGGTTGGTTTAAAAAAATAAGACATATAAACGAGTTAGGGCACATGCTAAAAACCCACCGCACAAATGGCACATTTGGTTTTGCCCGACACAAAAGCCAACGCTTCGCAAAACCAAAAGAGCCATTTTTTGCCAACGCACGGACGGACAGAGCGACAATAATTCAAACACTTTTTATATTGAAAAATGAGATAAGACAAAAATAAAAACTACTTTAGCAGCCTGACTCTTTATTGAAATGAACAGAATAAAAGAAGTACTTGACGAGAAGGGAATTAAGCAGACTTGGTTAGCTGAAAAACTCGGTAAGAGTTACAACATGGTTAACGGCTATGTGCAAAACCGACAACAGCCAAGACTTGAAGTACTTTATGAGATTGCAAAAATCTTAGATGTGGAAGTGAAAGAGTTGTTGGTTGAAATAAAAAATGACAAAACAGGAAAATGAGTTTTCAAAAGATACTTGACAAATACAGAAAAATAGCCTTTTCGGAGCGTGACAAAGGCGATCGCTTTGAAAGGCTAATGCAAACCTATTTGCTGACCGACCCAAAATATGCTTTCCTGTTTAAAAATGTGTGGCTTTGGAATGAGTTCCCAGGAAAATTAGACTTAGGTGGTGGAGACACAGGAATAGATTTGGTTGCCTTGACACATGAAGGTGATTATTGGGCAATCCAATGCAAATGCTTTCAGGAAGATTCCACCATTGATAAACCTGCTGTTGATAGTTTTCTTTCTACGTCAAGCAGAGAATTTAAGAATGAGCAAATGCAGACAACTCGCTTTGCTCACAGACTTTGGATTTCGACAACAAACAAATGGGGGCCAAATGCAACGGAAGCTATTCGAAACCAAAATCCGCCAGTAACAAGAATCAATCTTTTTGACCTGATAGAAGCTCCAGTAGATTGGGAGAAATTAGAGCAAGGCATTCACGGAGAAGAATCACGAACGCCAAAGAAAACACTTCGTAATCACCAAACCGAAGCACTTACCAAAACGCACGACCATTTCAAAACGGCTGACCGTGGTAAACTTATCATGGCTTGCGGAACAGGTAAAACCTTCACCGCTTTACGCATTGCTGAAAATGAAACCGAAGGAAAAGGATTGATTCTATTTCTTGTGCCAAGTATTGCCTTATTAGGTCAAACCTTGCGTGAATGGAGTGCAGATGCCAACGAACCTATCAACGCAATTTGCATTTGCTCTGACCCTGAAATTTCAAAAAAGAAAACCAAAAACGAAGATGCGGACACATTCAGTGTAGTTGATTTGGCTTTGCCAGCTTCTACCAACACCGACAATATTCTGCATCAGTTTCAACAGATAAAAGAAAAAGGTCTGCCCGGAATGACGGTGGTTTTTTCTACCTATCAATCCATTGAAGTCATATCAAGAGCACAAAAAGTATTGCTCAAAAACGGCTTCAAAGAATTTGACTTAATCATTTGTGATGAAGCCCACCGAACTACGGGCGTTACATTGATGGACGAAGATGAATCTGCATTTACAAAAGTGCATGACCCTGAATTTATCAAAGCGAAGAAAAGGCTGTACATGACAGCCACGCCCCGACTGTACAGTGACGACATTAAAAGTAAAGCCGCCCAATCAGAAGCCGTTTTATGCTCAATGGATGATGTGGCTTTGTATGGCGAAGAAATTTACCGCATTGGTTTTGGTGAAGCCGTTGAACGGGATTTGCTCACCGATTACAAAGTCTTAATTCTTACACTCAACGACAAAGACGTTCCGCCTGCTGTGCAACGCATGATTGCCGATAAGGAAACTGAAATCAATACAGATGATGCTTCAAAAATCATTGGCACAATCAACGCTCTTTCCAAACAGTTTTTGGGCGACCAAGGCGTAACCAAAGACGGAGACCCTGACCCTATGCGAAGGGCTGTTGCCTTTTGTCAAAGTATTGCGGTTTCTAAAAAAATCACCGCTACATACAACACAGCTACCGAAGCTTATTTGGATTCACTCCCTGCCGAGAAGAAGGAACACATGGTTTCCATTGCTTCCAAGCATATTGACGGAACCATGACCGCCCCACACCGTGACGAGTTGTTGGGTTGGCTGAAAGCGGAAACAACCGACAATGAATGTAGAATCCTGACCAATGTACGTTGCTTGAGTGAAGGTGTTGATGTACCTTCATTGGATGCCGTACTTTTTCTTTCTGCCCGTAACTCACAGGTGGATGTAGTGCAATCCGTTGGTCGAGTAATGCGAAAATCTCCGGGCAAAAATTTTGGTTACATCATTATTCCCGTGGTTGTTCCTTCCGATGTTGAAGCAGAAAAAGCCCTTGACGATAACGAACGCTACAAAGTAGTTTGGACGGTGCTAAACGCCTTGCGTGCACATGATGACCGTTTCAATGCTACGGTAAATAAAATTGAACTCAACAAAAAGAAGCCGACCAATATTCTCATTGGGCGACCTGAATATACGTTTGATAGTGACGGAAATCCTTCTTTGGTAAATGAAGATGCACCTGCATACGAAACCAGCAAAGACATTGGGCGACAAATGGCATTGCAGTTTGAACAACTGCAAAATGTGGTGTTTGCCCGAATGGTGCAAAAAGTGGGCGACCGCAAATATTGGGAGCAATGGGCAAAAGATGTAGCCATAATTGCCGAACGCCAAATTGAACGCATTCAGTTTTTAATCACTGAAAAGAAAGACCAACGGGCAGCATTTGAAAAATTCCTTTTGGGATTGCAGAAAAATATCAACCCAAGTATTTCAGAAGCACAAGCGGTTGAAATGTTGGCTCAACACATCATTACCAAACCGATTTTTGAAGCCTTGTTTGAAGGATATTCTTTCGTAAAACACAATGCTGTTTCAGTTTCCATGCAACGCATGTTGGATGAGTTGGAGCCCCAAACTTTGGTAGAAGAATCGGAATCACTTCAAAAGTTTTATGCTTTCGTAAAGCGCAATGCTTCGGGTATTGACAATGCCAAAGGCAAACAGGAAATCATTATCCGACTTTATGACAATTTCTTTAAAGCTGCTTTCCCTAAAATGGTGGAACAGTTGGGTATTGTTTATACGCCGGTAGAAGTGGTGGACTTCATTATTCGTTCAGTAGATGATATTTTAAAGAAAGAATTTGACCGCAATATTTCAGACGAAAACATTCACATTCTTGACCCCTTCACAGGAACGGGAACTTTCATGACCCGACTGCTACAAAGCGGCTTGATACAACAAAACGACCTTGACAGAAAATACCAAAATGAGCTTCATGCCAACGAAATAGTATTGTTGGCGTATTACATAGCTGCCGTAAATATTGAAAATGCGTACCACGATTTACGCAATGACGGCAACGAATACGAACCCTTTGAAGGCATTGTATTAACCGACACCTTCCAATTGGGCGAAACAGACGAAAGCCAAAAACTTTTCTCTGAAATGTTTCCGCAAAACTCGGCAAGGGTAGCACGGCAAAAGAAAGCCCCTTTGCGGGTAATTATGGGGAATCCGCCTTATTCCATCGGACAGAAGTCGGCCAATGACAATGCTCAAAATCAGAAATACGAAAAGTTGGATAGCGACATTGCCAAAACTTACGCAAAGCTATCTTCCGCAGGACTAAACAAATCTTTGTATGATGCTTATATCAAAGCATTTCGTTGGAGTACCGACCGTTTAGACCCGAAAAATGGCGGAATTATAGCTTTTGTGAGCAATGGAGCTTGGTTGGATGGAAACAGTACAGACGGTTTCCGTAAATCTTTGGAAAAAGAATTTTCGAGCATTTGGGTTTTTAACCTTCGGGGCAACCAACGCACCAGTGGCGAATTAAGTAGAAAAGAAGGCGGTAAAATTTTTGGGTCAGGTTCACGTACACCAATAGCCATCACGTTATTGGTAAAAAATCCGAACGCAACCAACAAACAAGCCACCATTCATTACCACGACATTGGCGATTATCTGAGCCGTGAAGAAAAGTTAGCCAAAATTGCCAAGTTTAAAACCGTGGCAAATACTGCCATGACTTGGAAAACCCTTGAACCCAATGCCGAAGGCGATTGGCTCAATCAACGGAATG
>CAZHQP010000281.1:0-4102 GCA_964534735.1 uncultured Roseivirgaceae bacterium | reverse complement strand
ATACCCGATCTCGCTTTCGCTAAGCTTGGAGATACGGTCCATCACACGGCCATCCGGATCGGGAAGGGATCTGGAGCGTACATCCATCATGCTGCCCGGCTGAAACGCATTCCAGTATAGGTGGTAATAAACTTTTGTTAGTGTGTCTTTTGAATTGTTGAAGTAAACCAGCTTTTGCGTACCGGTAACTTTATGCGTGTTCACATCAAGCTTGGCATCCATGGTATATTCAACGCGTTGCTGCCAGCGGTAATCCTGTGCGGTTGTGAATTGACAGATTCCGATAACGAATACACAAGCAAAAGCAAATCTTAGCATAGTAAAGGTATTTTTGAATTTTTCGAGGGTAAAATATCTAAAGCCTGCCGATTTACAAAGACAATTTATTCGGCCTTAGATTGATGTAGTAAGTAACTCCGGCTGAGATGTATCCGCTTTTGGGAGGGACTGTAATCTCTGTGGACAGTTTTTTGGGAATATTATAGGTATAACCAACAAATACACTGAAATCTTTATGGGTTATGTAGAGCGGAAACGTAAATGCATAGTTCATCACACCAAAAACATTCTTCTCAACAATCGAATAAGTAATGCCATTATTGTCAAACACAAGCTCACTGGACTTTTCATTTCCAAATAACAGGTATGCCCCCGGTATCAGCCTGATCTTTTCAATTTTCAGGAAGTTACGCTTCACCAGGTTAAGGCTCAGGGAAGGCATAATCCTGTGCGCAGTCTCCGCCCCGAAATAAAATGAATAATCCACCCGAAGTGACAAAAGCTTATAGTCGATATACGGGGTTACACTCAGCATATTCTTAAATGAAATATACTGATCATCAATCGATGTATTATACAGGTATCGATCATAGCTACCCATGACCGAGAAGTATTTAGAGAAGGAATGCATGTATCCGGCTGAAAGAATGGTGAGATAGTAGGAAGGTTCAAAGTCTTTGCTCCAGTAGCCGGTCACATCGGCATAGAACCCGGATTTATGGTAAAACGATATGGCCGGTGAGAGCCCGAATTGTTCAATGCCCAGTGTTCGGCCTGTAGAAAGCACATTGCTGTTATAGCCAAGTCTGACGGCAAGCTGCGACTGCGGCTCAAGCTGTTCCAGTAAAAGCAGACTGTCAATCAGGTTAAAGATGCTGAGTGAATCGCTGTAGGATAAAACAGAGTCGGCCCGGGTTAATAAAGAATCAGCGTCCTGCGCCTTAAGCTGGCACGAGGACGCTAAAAAGATACCGATGAAGAGCCATCGTTTAAAACCCTGCATGTATGCTCATGTCACCTCAGTTGTTCCGGTTAGGCCGCTGATCTTTCCGATCACGCTGCAACTGACGTTGTTCACGTACTGCCTGCCGTTGCTGAATTTGCCTGAGGAGTAAATCTCTGAAATCTTTTTCTGTTTTTCGCAGCGACATCACTTTTTGAGCAGACACTACGTTTAATAATTTGCTGGAATAATCCTTTTCGAGGTCAAGCTCTTTTTGTCGGAATTGATGCTGACGGGCAATAGCGTCTTTCTGATTATCTTCCTGTGTTTTTGCAGGATCCGGATTTTTGCGGGCAATTCTTCCTTCCAATCTTATCTCTTCGCGCTTTTTGTCGAACTCGTTATAGATGGGCCAGAACTTCTCAGCTTCAGCAGGCGTGAGGCTTAATTTTTCAGTAATATAAGCGATACGCGCGGCTTTAATTTTTTCCAGCGCTTTGGGATCTTTTACAACAGGTTCTTCGTCCTGAGCCATAGCGGGAACCAGGAGAATAAAACCAAGCAGGAGGGTAATAATGCTTTTCATAATGTATTACAATTTACAATTTCTATAAATCAAACTCTTCTAAATCCGTCAGGTCAATGTCGTTGAAATAAACTTCCGATTCGATGGCGTCAATACTTTCTTCATCCAGCCCGCCAGATTCCAGAATGTCCTCGGTAGTTACATCGCTATCCGCCAGGTAAGCTGTAAGCTCTTCGGTGCTTACGGTTGCCAGCAAGTCATCATACGTTGGAGCCGTTTTTGGTGTGAGGTAGAGCACTGCAACAACAATCAGCACAACTACCGGTATTGCATACTGAAGCGCATACCGCAAGTAAGGAACAGCTTGATTTTTAGCCGGCCCCTCAATCCTTGCCTGGATAACTCCGGGTAACTTCTCGAAATAGCCTTCCGGAACGCTGAAAGGATTGTTTTTGGGGATGTCTTCTAACTTCTTCATTTCGATTCTTTGACTTGTTAAGGTTCAGAAAGTTTAATCTAGTGAGTCAAAAATTCCTCAATTTTTTTAACCGCGTGGTGGTAACTGGCTTTCAGGGCGCCAACGCTTGTATTCGTGATCTCTGCCATCTGTTCATACGACAGGTCCTCAAAATACTTCATATTGAACACAAGTCGCTGTTTATCAGGTAGTTTAAGTAAAACTTTCTGGAGCTTTTTCTGGATTTCATCGCCTGTAATATTAGCAGCAGAATCAACTTTGGCGGTGAGCTCGCCTTCCACATCACCAATCGGTAAAAAGAACCTCCTTTTCTTCTTGTCAAGGAATGTCAGGCATTCATTCGTAGCGATGCGGTAAATCCAGGTGAAAAGCTGGGAATCCTCGCGGAACGTGTCAATGTAGCGGTGGATTTTAATAAAAACTTCCTGGGTAAGATCATCGGCATCGTCATGGTCAATTACCATTTTGCGCACATGCCAGTATACCCGCTGCTGATAGCTGCGCACAAGCATATTAAAGCCGTAATTCCGGGTCTCCGGATTTTTGATCTTTGCTAAAAGCTCTTTGTCTTCCAAGCGCGCGGGTTAGAACGTAAGTTAGACAAATTGCGTGCTGAAAGGTTTAATGGATTTTAAAATTTCAAATTTCAAATCCGACACGATCTGGAAATTTGAAATCTTCAACCTTTAAATTCCGTGATAGAATCAACCAGCAATTCATACTGCTCTTTCGAGTGTGCCGGGAAATTGGCGAACCGAAGCTGCGTTTTCTTTTGTGCACCGTATCCGTCACCGGGAAGCATACCTTTTTTGACCAGGTAATCGGTTAGCGCTTCTGTGTGCTCACCGCATTCTGCAACGATAACAGTTTTTGAACGATCCACTGGCTGTTTAACAAATGCTTTTATAAGCGGATGATTATCAAGTGCCTGGTACAGGATCGCTGCTTTATACTCAGTTTCTTTTCGGATGATTTGAATGCCTCTTCGATTCATATCGTCCACAACTTTAGATAGAAGATAGATTCCTAATACATTCGGAGTTTCAGGTGTCTGATTCTTCTTTGCGTTGGCGATCAACGTTGGAAGATTGTGATACGAGCCGATAGAGATTCCTTTTGAAAGAAGCTGCTCTGCTTTCGCGATACATCGTTCGTTCACAACCCAAACTCCCAGTCCGGCCGGCAAACCAAAGCCTTTCTGAACTGAAAAGAAGACGGAATCAATCTGCGTAAAATCAAATTCCGGGTAGGGCAGAGACGACACAGCATCTACCGCAATTAATGCAGAAGGGTTGTTATTGCGAATTGTGCTGATAACATCCATTGATAATGAAACACCGGTGCTTGTTTCGTTTTGCGTTAATGCGATCAGCTCCGTTGACGGGATGTCAACCGATTTATCAAAACCGTTGCCTGATGGAGCAAGCGTTTGGGTTGGCTTCCGGTTAAGCTGTATTGCAGTATCGTAAAATTTTTGAGAGAAGGCGCCATTAACGAGATGATGACTGGTATTTTCAGTGAGGTTTTGGATAATTCTTTCCCAGATCTCAGTCGCTGATCCGGTAAAAACAATTGAAAAATTTTCGGGGATGTTAAGCAAGGTTCTTAAGCCATCCGTTGCATGCTTTGAAATGTCTTCAAACTGTTTGCTTCGGTGGGATAGGGAAGGTATTTGTTCTTTAAAAGCTTTTCGGGCATGATCTTCCGTTGTGATGTAAAGCTGGGAAGGGCCGGGAGTAAAATTTGTTTTCGGGATCATGGGCGATAAAATCATTCGCTGATTACTAAAAAATTAGGGGTTAATCAATATATCCATCACAGGAAGTTTTACGTTCCTTTGTACAGAAATTCACTGGGTCCGGGACACGTTTGCTGA
>CAZHQP010000280.1:0-4108 GCA_964534735.1 uncultured Roseivirgaceae bacterium | reverse complement strand
GAAGTTTTACGTTCCTTTGTACAGAAATTCACTGGGTCCGGGACACGTTTGCTGAACCTAACAAATAAAACAATTCCGAGTGAAGCTTTCATCCAAAATCAGGCCTCATGTTGATGCAAATCAGCACCTCGCCCAAAAAGCAGGTTAACAGAAGAAGGTTGCGGAGGACGGCAGCTCAAAACTTGTCGATATGGGGTTCAGAAACACCTCTCCGGATTTAGTGGATTTTAATTTTGCTTCTATGCACACCGGAATGCAAAGAGATCAGTTAAGTTTTCCGCCACAATACTTGCACCACACCGCATCGGCATCGTGACCTTCCTTCAGGCAATGCGGGCAGCGCTGATTTGAGCCTTTGCTTTTCAGTTGAACCATCTCCGCAGAAACAATTCCGGTGGGCACTGCCAGGATCCCATACCCCATGATCATAATAATGGAGGCAAGCGTCTGCCCTAACGTTGTATGCGGAGCAATATCACCATAGCCCACTGTCGTCATGGTAACAATTGCCCAATAAATGCTTGTTGGTATGCTGGTGAAACCATTCTCCGGACCTTCAATCAAATAGATCATCGTTCCGAAGATGATCACCGATGTTATCACGGTAGTAATGAACACAATGATCTTATGCTGACTTGCTTTTAACGCGCGCGTCAGGTTCTGACCCTCGCCAATAAACCGGTCGAGCTTAAAGATTCTGAAGATTCTCAATAATCTTAAGCTCCGGATAACGAGAAGAGATTGTGCTCCGGCAAAGAACAATCCCAAATAGGATGGAAGTATAGAAAGCAAGTCAACAATCCCGAAGAATGAAAAGATGAATTTCTGTTTGTTGAGCACGACCCATAATCGGGAGAGATATTCAACGGTAAAGATCAGTGTGAATATCCACTCAAGCATGTAAAGCTCTTCACCCCACTTGATTTTAATGGCCGGAACGCTTTCAAGCAAAACAACGGCTACACTTAAAACGATGCAGATCAGCAAGCCAACATCAAACGCTTTTCCTGCAGAGGTATCCGATTCAAAAATGACCTCGTAAAATTTAAGTTTTGTGCCGGTAAGCTTTTCTTTTTCAGGTTTCACCGGACTAATATAGTACTCTGAACTTAATCGTGTGCTCGATCGCGCGGAGTTTGGTAATTACCTGCTCTTCATACCCTTTGTTGATATCGGTAATTACATAACCGATCGTTTCATTAGTCTTTAAATATTGCCCAACAATGTTTATGCCGTGCTCCGCCAGAACCTGATTGATCCTGGCGAGAATGCCCGGAACATTCGCGTGGATGTGAATCAACCGATGTGCATTTTCTAACGTTGGCAATGTCAGGTTAGGGAAGTTTACACTGTTTGAAGTGCTTCCGGTGTTTATATAATCGAGGAATTTCCCGGGCACAAAGTTTCCGATATTTTCCTGCGCTTCTGATGTGCTTCCGCCAATGTGCGGAGTGAGAATCGTATTTGGCAATCCACGAAGCTCAGAAACAAACTCTTCGTCATTGCTTACCGGTTCGTACGGGAATACATCCACTGCACAGCCTGCAACTTTTCCACTGAGAATGTTTTCACGCAACGCTTTGATGTCAACCACATGCCCGCGGCTCAGGTTGATGAAGATTACGCCCGGTTTCATCTGGTCGAATTCTTTGACGCCAATCAGGTTGGTATTTGCATCGCGGCCATCTACATGCATGGACACAACGTCAGACTTCTCTAAAAGCTCCTGCAATGACCGGCATTTAGTCGCGTTACCTAATGCAAGCTTTTCTTCCTTATCGTAATACAAAACTTTCATGCCCAGTGATTCTGCAATAACAGAAAGCTGAGTACCGATGTTTCCATACCCAATCAAACCCAGATGTTTGCCCCGGACTTCAAAGCTGCCTTTTGCAGATTTATCCCATTTGCCCTGGTGCATCTTTTCAGACTTGTCAACAATGTTCCGCATTAGCATGATCATCTGTGCGATGGCAAGCTCAACCACAGACCGGGTATTGCTGAACGGTGCGTTGAAAACAGCAACGCCTTTTTTTGTCGCTTCTTTTAAATCAATTTGGTTTGTGCCGATACAAAATGCACCGATAGCCATTAATCGATTGGCGTTCTCCAGAACTTTCTTGGTGACCTGGGTTTTTGAGCGAATGCCCAGCACGTTGATATTTTTGATCTTCTCGATCAGCTCATCTTCGGTCATGGCTGCAGCGTAGGTCTCAACATTAAAACCTTCTGCTTTCATTAAGGCAACGGCAACCGGGTGAACGTTCTCCAGCAGCAATACATTAATCCTGTTCTTCGGATAGGAGATAACCGTATTCAGCTTATTGAGATATAAAAACTCATCGAGACTTGGCGTAACGTGATCAGCCTTGCTCAATACATTTTCACGGCCTACGTTTTCTGTAAAGGCATAGAATTTATTGGCCAGGCCGGAATGCTTGATCTCGTAATCTGTATACCCATCACCAATCACATACACATCGCCATCCAGGTTAAGGCGTTTAAGCTGTTCAACCTTTCCGTTGTTGGCGGAAAGTGGGTTCTCTTTATCAAACCCGATAACATTTCCCTGAGCATCAAACTCAAACCGGTTCGCCAGGATGTTATCCGGCTTGATACCGTATTCCGTTACAATCGGATCGATGAATGCATGGAAGCCATTTGAAATGATATAAATGTTGTCGGAGTATTTTTGAAAGAACTCCTTGTTACGTTTGAACGATTCAGATACCAGCTCTTTCAAAACCGTTACCAGCTCGGCTAAATGTCTGCGGTTAGGAGAGAGTAGTGCAACCCGCTGCTCCAGCGATTCACGAAACGACAGGCTCCCATCCATTCCCTGGTTGGTGATCGATTTGATCTGCTCAACCTTTTTTTCACGTTCCGGATCATCTTTCAGGGAGATCTCTGCGAGCACATCAAAAGCCTCAACCTTGGTAAAGGTGCTGTCGAAATCGATTACGAAGTACTTATTCAGTTTCATGCGGATAACAAATGTAATTTGGTTTTGCGATTAACGCGCGTTAGCCCTTGGTTTTTAATTGTCACGAAATACAAGACAAAAAAAATACCCTGACGAAGCAGGGTATTTAAGCTTGAGCTTGTGAAACTTATTTCTTGCGCTTCATAACTTTTTCCACTGCCGCTACGATGTTCTCTGGCGACAGGCCATACTTCTTTAATAAGTCGGTGGGCTTACCGCTTTCTCCGAACGAGTCATTTACCGCTACCATTTCAATCGGGGCTGGGTTGAATCTTGACAACACCTGAGCAACGCTGTCGCCAAGTCCGCCATTGATCTGATGCTCCTCACACGTCACAGCACAGCCGGTCTTTTTAACAGACTCCAGAATCGCATCAATGTCCAGTGGCTTTACTGTATGGAGATTAATTACTTCCGCGCTGATTCCTTTTTCAGCAAGCCTGGCTTCTGCTTCAATAGCCTGCCAAACCATATGACCGTTTGCAAAGATCGTTACATCCTTTCCTTCAATCATTTTATCTGCCTTACCGATGGTGAAGGGTCTGCCTTCTGTGAATATGGGCCATACAGGTCGACCAAACCGTAAGTATGCTGGTCCGACATGTGAACCTAATGCAATGGTGGCGGCTTTTGTTTGAGCATAATCGCACGGAACAATAACCGTCATCTCCGGAAGCATCTTCATCATGCCAACATCTTCCAGGATCTGGTGCGTTGCACCATCTTCACCTAATGTCAGTCCTGCATGTGAAGCACAGATTTTGACATTCTTGCCGGAGTAGGCTACCGACTGACGAATCTGATCATAAACCCGACCCGTTGAGAAGTTTGCAAATGTTCCGGTAAAGGGAATCTTGCCGCCAATCGTCATACCGGCTGCCAGGCCGATCATATTTGCTTCGGCAATACCGGTTTGAAAGAATCGTTCCGGGAAATCTTTCTTGAATGCATCCATCTTGAGCGAACCTGTAAGGTCAGCGCAAAGCGCTACAACATTTGCGTTTTGCTTGCCAAGCTCATGCAGGCCAGCGCCAAATCCTGAGCGGGTATCTTTCTTATCGGTGAATGTAAACATCGTATACGGATGCCGATACAGAAGATGTTTCTGATTGCGCCAGCAGCGCG
>CAZHQP010000279.1:0-4121 GCA_964534735.1 uncultured Roseivirgaceae bacterium | reverse complement strand
CGCTCATGAAGCCGTATTAAAGCACAAAGTTAATCGTATTCAGCCAACCCATCAACAAATCCGGCCGGATGAATAAAAACAGTACCCCTGTAACCAAAACCAGCGCTAAAAAATTCTCGAATTGCGCGTTTTGAGTCAACGGAATTTGCGCACTTGTTTTCAGGAAAGAATAATAGGGGATTTTGAGGTAATAAAAGAGGGAAATGACTGTATTCAGAAGTCCAAAAATCAGCAGCCAAAGCAGCAGCTCTTTTCCGGTTAGCTCATATTCACTCCAAAGCGATGTAAAAACAAACAACTTGGAGGTAAATCCGCCTGTAGGTGGAATCCCCGACAGGGAGATCAACCCAATCAATAAAACAATACTTACCAGAATGTATGACTTTCCGATTCCGGCAAATGACGGAATCATGAGTACACCATTTTTCTCAAATACCTGAAGACAGATCAATACGGCAAAATTGGCGATCAGATATACTGCGCTATAAAACAATAATGCGTGAATTCCTTCGATTGAGAAGCAAACAATCCCGATCAGTAAAAATCCAGATTGTGCAATCGAGCTGTAGGCAATCATCCGCTTGGGATTACTTTGCCAGAGCGCTGAAAAATTTCCAACGGTAATCGTAAGCATGGCAATCACAGCAATAATTATTTGCCAGTCGAATGTGCTTTGTCCGAACAAATTCAGCGCCAGCATAACCTTGCTGAGAATTGCAATGCCGGCAAGCTTGGGTATAACCGATAAAAATGCCACGACAGGTATCGGTGCGGCTTCGTATACATCAGGCGACCAGGGATGCATGGGTGCTGCTGCAATTTTATACAAGAACCCGGCCAGGGTCATAAAGCCGGCTACTATTAATAACATTGATTGATTGTCTAATAATCTTCCGACAAAATCAGCTGTCGCGAAATCAAGCGTACCGGTTATGCCGAATAAAATGGAAAAACCATATAGCATAATGGCGGACGCGGCTGATCCGAACAGAAAATACTTCAGGCTTCCCTCAGCACCTTTTTTGGTGAAGCTATAGCCAGCCAACACGTATGAACTAATAGAGAGTAATTCAAGGGAAAGAAATACCATTATAAAGTTCATACTCATGACTAACAGGTGAGCCCCCAGTACGGCTGAAAGAATCAATGAATAGTATTCAGAATTGAAATTGTGAGAAGGCGTTTGTTTGTTACGCAGCGACATGAGCGCTGTCAATAATCCGCCAGCATCAATCAGGATTTTGAAATACGCAGAGAAATCATCACTCCGGATTAATCCTCCGAACAAGCTTACCGGTGTGGTGTAGATGGGCCAGCTAAGAATGGTGTAAGAGATGGTGGCTGCAAGGATTGCAAAAGCAAGCAGCGCGTTGAATGATGTTGGTTTATTTCGGGTAAAGAATCCGGCCAGGATGATCAGCAAAACTCCACACGCCAGTATCAGCTCAGGCATTGCATAATACATGCTGATACTGATTGACTTGAGCGTTGAAAGTATGTCGATTTCCAACCGTTAAGGTGTTTGAATAAAGCGTATTGCGTTAAAAACTGACTCTGAGAAATTACGGGCAAACGGATTAATGTAATCCAGCAGGATCTGCGGAAAAATTCCGAAGATTAAAATCAGTAAAGCTAATGATACCAGCATCCCGAATTCGCGTTTGTCGAGATCGGTTAATTGCTCAGGCTTAATATCTGATTTAACATGAAACGGTCCGAAGAACATACGCTGTAATGTCCAGAGGTAATACGCTGCACCAAGAATCAATCCAAAGGCTGCAATAATCGCAAAGACCTGAGTAATTGCACCATTAACAGAGCCCGATGCAAGAGCTCCAAGCAGGATCATAACTTCAGCAATAAAACCGGAGAAACCGGGTAGACCGAGGGAAGCAAAAAATCCAATCAGCACAAGTGCAAAGAACACCGGCATCTTTGATGCTAACCCGGAATAATTGCTGATCATGCGGTCACTGGTTCGATCGTACAAAACTCCCGCGATGAGAAATAGCATCGCAGAAATTAATCCATGACTGAATAATTGATAGACAACACCTGAAACTCCTTCGGTAGTGAGCGATGCTAATCCAAGTAGCACAAACCCCATGTGCGATACGGATGAGTAAGCTATCAGGCGCTTCAGATCTTTACTTGCCAACGCGTTGAAAGCTCCGTAAATAATAGAGAGAACTCCCAATACGGCTACAACTGTACTCATTGAAAACGCTGCATCGGGGAAAATTGGATAAGCAATCCGTAACAATCCGTACGCGCCAACCTTTAAGAGAAGTGCGGCAAGAATAACCGATACCGGGGTTGGTGCTTCAACGTGCGCATCGGGCAACCAGGTATGGAGAGGAACTGTCGGGAGTTTGATGGCGAAGCCGATGAATAAAAGAAGGAATGCCCACCACCGTGCAGCGTGTCCACCGATTAACCAATCTGAAGTTGAATTAAGAATTGAATCAGGTATATAATTTTCCTGATTCATCATGTGTAATAAATTGAATGTATGAACAAGAGTGCCATTTGTATCCGGTGCCTGTACGGATATTACGAGGGCAATCATTACAATTAAGATCAGAATAGATCCTAACAGGGTGTAGAGTAAAAACTTTATGGAAGCGTATTCGCGCCTGGGTCCGCCCCAAATTCCGATCAGGAAGTACATGGGCAGCAGCATGAACTCAAAAAACAGATAGAACAGCAGGAAATCGAGTGCCGTAAATGTCCCGATAATTGCAGAATTTAAAATCCAGAATAAAATGAAATAACCTTTCACATTCTTCTCGATTGTCCAGGAAGAAATACCGGCAATAAGCATCACGATAACAGAAAGCGCTACCATACAGAAGCTTAATCCATCCAGTCCCAAAAAGTATTCCGCTTTTAGTATTCCCCAACTTCCGAGATCAATTGAAAACCAGTTGAGTTCTTCCGTTAGCTGAAAAGGGCTCAAGCCTGCTTTTGTCTGACCGATAATTAGAATTAACAGCATCAGCTGAATAGCTGAAACAATCAGCGTTAACACACGGAAAGATTTTTTTGAGTCAGCCGGGATAAAGAGCGACAGTGCTGCAACTGCCACGGGGGCAAAAATCAAACAGGAAAGCAGGTGTTGCAGCATGTTTTTAAATCAAAGCGAAAAATAGAAAAATAATTATTCCTGTAACGGCCCAGAGAATATAAAGCTGAATCCTGCCACCCTGAAAAGAACGCGTAAATGAACCGAGCAATCCAGCGATCCATGCCCCGAAATTCACTATGCCATCAATAATATTTCTGTCAAACCAGGCCACGCCATGTGCAAAGGCAACATGACCATATGCGGTAATATGCAGTAATCCATCGATCCATTTCCGATCAGTGGTTTCGGCCTGTTTTGAGAATTTCAAAAATGCAGGGCCAATTGTTTTTTGATAGAACGTATCAATTCCTAATCCGCGCTCAAAAAGGGGTGTCGTTTTAATAACTGTTTTTTTGCGATACCCGATCACTGCGCCAATAAACGTCAGCAGGATTATAGCTGCCGAGATAGTTGTTATGAAGCTGGAATGTGGCACCTTTGCGAATTCCTGAGTAAACCATCCGCGCATTTCGAATGGACTGGTGGAAACAAGGATCCAGCTTGATGCGATAGCCAGTAACAACATCGGTGTGCGCATAACCCAGGGTGCCTCGCGAACCGATAGCATCCTTTCATTATTTCCAAAGAAAATAAACCATATCATTCGAAAAGTATATAAAACTGTCAGAACTGAAACAGACAGCATAACGGATGCTAAAATCCAGCGTATCGTAACCAAAGATTCCCCCGGTGATATTACAGCGATTAATATTGAATCTTTGGATAGAAAACCTGAGAATAAGGGAATCCCCGCAAGCGAAGCTCCGGTAATGCAAAATATGACAAACGTAAAGGGAAGCTTCTTCCTCAGTCCACCCAGATTTCGGATATCCTGAACATCAAACTGTTCTTTTGTTTGCTGCTGGTAATGATGGAGCACATGGATAATTGAACCTGCAGCCAGAAATAATCCTGCTTTAAAGAAAGCGTGTGTAAAAAGATGAAGCAGTGCAGCATCTTTTGATCCGACACCTATGGCAGTAACCATTAATCC
>CAZHQP010000278.1:0-4165 GCA_964534735.1 uncultured Roseivirgaceae bacterium | reverse complement strand
TCATGCTCTTCAAGATCGATCCGGATATGCCGATCAATGACATTCCTGAAAAATCAAAACCAATTCTCAATGGTATAGCTCCGGCAGTTCACTTTGTTGGAGACGAGCTTGATGATCTTGGAGCTTTGAGATCATCTGTTTATTTACAATTCAACGGCTTTATTACGATTGCCGAAGAAGGAAATTATGTTTTCAGGTTGATCAGCGATGATGGATCATCATTATATATTGATGGAAAGCAGATTGTTGATAACGATGGCTATCACAGTACCCGCGCCCGCGATGGTGAAGTTATTTTGAAGAAAGGCAAGCATCCGATTAAAGTTAACTTTTATGAAGGCGGTGGCGGTTACTCGCTTTCCCTGCAATGGGCTAAACATGGCGACAACAAATTCTCTATCGTTCCAAATAGCATTCTGTCGCACGCAAAAAAGAACTCTCGCAAAACTGCGCCTTATGTTGAGCCTTCACTCATTGTAAAAGGCGTTCCGGGAGATCGTGTAACGGAAGTGGGCGTTCATCCTGCTTTCGATATTGCACAAGCCCGGCCGTCATCGTTTGAACCAAAGGTTGGTGGTATGGACTTTATGTCTGATAGCAGCTTGATCATTTGTACCTGGGATTCTGTTGGTCCGGTATATAAATTGGAAGGCGTAACGCGTAACAATCCTGAAAAAATTAAAGTAACCCGTATTGCAACAGGTCTGGCAGAACCATTAGGGATTAAGATTGTAAATGATACAATTTATGTGCTTCAGAAGCAGGAACTCACACGCTTGATTGATACGGATAAGGATGGCATCATTGATGATTATCAAACCGTTTGTGCCGGATGGGATGTTTCTGCAAACTTCCATGAATTTGCATTCGGACTTGCATATAAAGATGGCTACTTCTATGCAACACTCGCTACGGCTATCGAACCGGGTGGAGCAAGTGGTATCAACCAGATCAAAGATCGCGGTAAGGTTATTAAGGTGTCGAAGAACACGGGCAGCATTGAATTTATTGCCAGCGGACTTCGTACGCCAAACGGAATTGGCATTGGTGTGGATGGAGAATTATTCGTTGCGGATAACCAGGGCGACTGGCTGCCGAGCAGCAAAATCGTTCATGTGAAGCAAGATGCATGGTATGGATCACGTTCAGTTGATTTTGAAGGCACTGCTGATAAGAAAGAAACGCTTCCGGTTGTTTGGCTTCCACAGGATGAGATCGGTAACTCACCAAGTCAGCCTGCATACCTGAATGTTGGCCCATACAAAGGTCAGCAAATTCATGGTGAAGTAACGAATGGTGGTTTGAAGCGAGTATTTGTTGAAAAAGTAAACGGTGAATACCAGGGTGCAGTGTTCCGGTTCACGCAAGGACTTGAAGGTGGTGTAAACCGGATCGTTTGGGGACCGGATGGATCGCTATATGTTGGTATGATCGGAAACCCGGGTAACTGGGCACACGCAGGCGGCAAGTGGTTTGGCTTGCAGCGGTTAACGTACAACAACAAATCTGTTTTTGAAATGCTTGCAGTTCGGGCAAAATCAAACGGTGTTGAAATTGAGTTTACCGAGCCGCTTGGAGTGCGTTATGGCAACTCCATTGAAGATTATGATATCCAGCAATGGTATTACAAGCCAACAAAAGATTATGGCGGACCAAAACTTGGTCTTGAAAAGCTTGATGTTAAGTCAGTGAATATCTCAGCAGATCGTAAGAAGGTATTCCTTGAGTTGAAAGGCATGCAGCCCAATCATGTTGTGTATGTTCATTTGAGCGGTGTATTTACAACAAACGAAAACGCTTCGCTATGGTCAACTGAAGCGTGGTATACGTTAAATCAAATTCCGGCTAACGATCCGGGCTTTAAGAATGCGCCTTCACAAATTGCCAACAACACTTTGACAGAAGCTGAGAAAGCTGCTGGTTGGATATCTTTATTTGACGGTAAGACAACAGCGGGCTGGCATACGTTTAAAGAACCTGTAGGGAAGATTGGTCGCGCATGGAAAGTAAAAGATGGCTCATTGATGCTCGATGCTTCAAACAAAAAAGACTGGCAGACCGGTGATGGTGGAGATATAATCAGCGATAGGGAATATGAGAATTACGAGCTTTACCTGGAATGGAAAATTGCAAACTGCGGTAACAGTGGGATCATTATTAATTCGATCGATGACGGTAAGCATGATTACATGTGGCAGACCGGTCCGGAAATGCAGGTGCTTGACGACAGCTGTCACCCGGATGGAGTGTATGTGAAGCACCGTGCGGGTGACCTGTACGATCTGAAATCAAGAAGCTTTGTAGCAGCTAATCCTGCCATGCAATGGAATTATGTGCGCATTGTATCAAACAAAGGTAAGTATGAGTTCTGGCAGAATGGATTTAAGATTGTCGAGTTTGAAATGCATAATGATGACTGGAAGAAACTGATCAGCGAAAGCAAGTTTAAAGACATGCCTGATTTTGGTAAAGCGAAAAAGGGTCATATCGGCTTACAGGATCATGGCGACAATGTCTGGTTCAGAAATATCCGCATCCGTGAAATTAAATAAGTATGAACAGACGTGTTTTCCTTGAACGTTCAGCACTGGCAGCCGGTGGTTTTGCGTTCGCATCCCTGTATTCATGTACTAATCCTGCAATTGTGGAAAAGTCAATCGGTATCCAGCTCTATACAGTTAAAGAGCTTTTCGAAAAAGATGTGATGGGTACATTGAAGCTTGTCGCAGACACAGGCTTTAAACAAGTTGAGGCGTACGGCTATAACGATGGAAAAATCTTTGGTGTATCGTATGCAGATTTTGCGAAGGAAGTGAAACGATTGGGTCTTGATTTAATTAGCGGACATTACGGAACAGGTCAATCAACACCTGAAAAAACCGGAACGCCAACAAATGAGTGGGAGCGAAGCGTTAACGATGCAAAAGCTGCCGGCCAGAAGTACACAACCATTGCCTGGCTCGATGAGAGTGAGCGTAACTCACTGGATGCAATCAAACGCACGTGTGAGATTATGAACAAGGCAGGAGAGGTGTCGAAGAAATATGATCTGCGCATGGCGTATCATAATCACGCCTTTGAGTTTGATAAAGTTGATGGTCAGGTTCTTTACGATGTTATGTTGAAAGAGCTTGATCCATCTTTGGTTGCGATGGAAATGGATCTTTACTGGATTGTATTTGCAGGACAGGATCCGTTAACCTATTTCAAAAATCATCCGGGCAGGTTTGAGCTGTGGCATGTGAAGGATATGGATAAAACCGATCGTGCTAAAAATTCAGATGTTGGCAGTGGCAGCATTGATTTCAAGCCAATCTTTGAAGCTGCAGGTCAGGCGGGAATGAAACATTTCTTCCTCGAGCAGGAATACTTTACCGGCCCGCAAGCGGAAAGTATTAAAAACGGTTATACATACTTAAAAGGTATTGTCTAAGCTGTGAAGGCACTCTTTCTGGTTGGTTTTTTGCTTTATTGTTTGTCTGTTCAGGCCCAGCAAAATCAGCAGGTTAATGGGAAAGTAGTTGATAATGTCTCAAGCGCTGTATTAGAAGGCGCGAGTATTTTACTTATTCATGACACAATTTCTGTTGGAACAACATCCAATGCTTCAGGCCTGTTTGTTTTTAAAAATGTAGTACCGGGTCGTTATATCCTAAAAGTTTCTTATACTGGATATGAGTCATCCCAACAAGAGATACTGGTAATCTCAGCCAGAAGAACAGAAGTCATTGTTCAGCTTGGTGAGTTTCAGAACACACTGGATGAAGTTGAGATCGCGGCCAGCCGCCCTGAAACGTATCAACCGGGAGAACATTCTATCACGAATGAGAAGGCCTTGCGTATTCCGGCAAACTTCTTTGATCCGGTTCGGGTGATTACATCGTATCCGGGAGTAATGACTGCCAATGATCAGAATAATACGATTGTAATTCGTGGTAACTCACCCGCAGGCTTGCTTTGGCGAATCAACGGACTGGATGTTGTTAATCCGAACCACCTGGCCAATGCCGGAACGTTTTCTGATAAGCCAGCGGGTTATGGTGGCGGGGTGAACATCATCAGCTCACAATTAATGGAACGAACTGATTTTTATACCGGCTCGCTTCCGGCCCGCTATGGTAATGCGGTTTCCGGAGTAATCGACATGAAATTGAGAAGTGGCGAT
>CAZHQP010000277.1:0-4166 GCA_964534735.1 uncultured Roseivirgaceae bacterium | reverse complement strand
GTATGTATTAGAGATCAGCAGCTTTCAGCTTGACGGAACAAAAACCTTTAAGCCTTTTGCTTTCGCGAGCAATGCTGCACCCGTTCCGCTTTCACCTGCACCTAATATCGCTACGCGTTGTTTCATCGGAGCTTCAGGGTTGCGAGTGAAAGAATAGCCAATAAAATTCCTACGATCCAGAACCGGGTTACAATCTTGGATTCGTGAATTCCTTTTTTCTGATAATGATGATGTAGAGGCGACATTAAAAAGATGCGTCTGCCTTCACCGTACTTTTTCTTGGTGTATTTGAAATACGCTACTTGTAAAAGCACGGAAAGATTTTCGATCAGGAAAATTCCGCAGATCACAGGAATTAATAATTCTTTACGAACTGCTAACGCTAGCACGGCAATCACACCGCCAATGGTAAGACTTCCGGTATCGCCCATGAACACCTGTGCGGGGTATGCATTATACCACAGAAATCCTAAACACGCTCCAACGAATGCCGTGCAAAAAATTACCAACTCGCTCAAATTAGGGATGTACATAATGTTGAGGTAATTCGAGAAGTCAACACGGCCGGAGAGATAGGCAAAAATACCGATGGTGATGGCGATGATCCCTGCAGACCCTGCTGCGAGCCCGTCTATGCCATCGGTCATATTGGCACCGTTACTCACTGCAGTAATAATGAAAATTACCACAAGCACATAAATCACCCATGTATAATTATCACCGAGAAAAGGAAGTATATCTTTATAATCCAATTCGTTGTTCTTAAAGAACGGTACAGTTGTTTTGGTTGATTTAATATCTTCGAAGCTACGCGTTGGCGTTCCGTCCACTACAATGGTTTGCACAGTTGGGTCAACCTTACGCACCACAACGTGATCACTGAAGTAAAGCGCAAAACCAACGATCAATCCCAAGCCAACCTGACCAACAATTTTAAACCGGCCGGCAAGACCTTGCTTGTCTTTCTTGAATACTTTAATGTAATCGTCAATAAAACCAATTACACCCATCCAAACGGTAGCAGTGATTAACAAAATCACATATACGTTATCAAGCTTGGCCAAAAGCAGTGTTGGGATAAGGATCGCGGCTATAATAATAAGTCCGCCCATGGTTGGCGTACCCTTTTTCTGGGACTGACCTTCAAGCCCTAACTCGCGAATATCTTCACCGATCTGCTTTTTCTTTAAAAAGTTAATGAGTGCTTTACCAAAAATGATCGTGATCAATAAAGAGATAGCCGCAGCCATACCCGCCCGGAACGAAATGTATTTAAATACTCCCGCTCCGAAGAAGTCAAATTGCTTGTCTAAATAATCAAATAGATAGTATAGCATTAGTTCGCAAAAAGTTTAAGCATGCGTTCAACAACTTCTCTATCGTCAAAAGGATATCGTACCCCTTTAATTTCCTGGTAAGTTTCATGGCCCTTGCCCGCAACCAACACGATGTCTTTTTCTTTCGCCATCATGCAGGCAGTTTTGATTGCCTCTTCCCGATCAGCAATTACCAATGTTTTTCGCGCATCACTTGGGCCAATGCCGGTTTGCATTTCGCGGATGATTTCCATCGGATCTTCATCGCGTGGATTGTCAGATGTTAAAACAACCTTGTCGCAGTAACGTGCAGCGATGCTGGCCATCAACGGACGTTTTGTTTTATCGCGGTTACCTCCACAGCCAACAATTGCAATCACTTGCTCATTACCGGTTCTTAACTGGGCGATGGTATCCAGCACATTTTTCAGTGCATCCGGAGTGTGTGCGTAATCAACGATCGCAGTGATCTTCGATCCCGGAAGGATCAACTCAAATCTTCCGACTGCACCTTTGATTGCCGATAAAGTTGTCAGAACAGCTTCGGGATCTTCGCCCATTAAAACTGCTGCTCCGTAAACCGCTAATAAGTTGTAAGCATTGAAGTCACCAATCAGCTTAAACCAAACCGGTTTACCATTGATATCAAGCTCAAGGCCTTCGATTGTATTACTGATGATCTTGCCTTTGAAGTCAACCATCTTCTTGAGGCCGAACGACTGCTTTTTAGCTTTCGTGTTCTGCATCATCACCATACCGCGCTTGTCATCCGCATTTACCAATGCAAATGCATCTGCGCCCAGGTCATCGAAGAACCGTTTCTTGGCTTTTATGTAGTTTTCAAATGTCTTGTGATAATCTAAATGGTCGTGTGTGATGTTGGTGAATAACCCACCCACAAACTTCAATCCGGCAATGCGTTCCTGATCCACTGCATGTGAACTTACTTCCATAAACGCATGCGTACATCCTGCCTCCACCATCTTCGCCATTAACTGATTCAGCTGAATCGGATCGGGCGTAGTGTGTGTTGACGGAACAACTTCGTCAACAATGCGGTGCTCAACCGTTGAAATCAGACCGCTGCGGTAGCCGAGCGAGCCGAATAGTTTGTATAACAACGTGGCTACAGTCGTTTTTCCGTTCGTTCCGGTTACTCCAACCAGTTTTAATTTTTGTGACGGGTTGCCAAAAAAATTAGCAGCAATAACTCCCAGCGCTTGTGCGCTATTTTTGACTGTGGCGTAGTTGATTTTTTCATGTATGGTATCTGGTAATTTTTCACATACAATAGCACTCGCTCCTAACTCAATTGCCTTCGCGATAAACTGATGCCCATCGGATTGGGTGCCTTTTACTGCAACAAATACATAACCCTTTTTAACCTGGCGCGAGTCAAAGCATACCCCTTTCACATCCACGTTCATATCTCCGTATGAGGATGTAATCGAAACTTTATATAATATGTCTTTCAACTCAGCCATTCAGCCTGATAAAAATTTTGCTTCCTTTTGAAATTCGGGTTCCGGCTGTAAGCGATTGACTCGCCACACGGCCTTTGCCTTCATAAAAAACTTTGAGTCCTGCTTTTTCCAATAAATAGATGGCATCGCGGAACGTCATACCGGCAACATCCGGCACCAGGTTTTGTCCGCTCAGATTCTTTTTCCAGTTCACTGCATTTCCGTTTTTGGCTGCGCGCACCCATTCTTCATCAGTTTGTGAATGATTCGAAATACCAATTTCGTTGCACAGCATGGTAAGCTCCTGCTGATTACCCGCCCGGATTACCGGAAACGCACCGTCTTCATTTAATCTTTCTTTTGACATGGCTGAATGCAGCTCGATGTCTCGCGCATAAATGTTATCCGCAATTTCCTTTAATGCAGGTGCAGCTACGCTGCTTCCATATTGGTACCAGCCTCTCGGATTTTTGATCAACACGATTGCAGTATACTTTGGCTTATCCGCAGGAAAGTAGCCCACGAATGAAGTAATGTATTTTTTGGTGTAGCGGCCATTCTCCAGGATTTGCGCAGTTCCGGTTTTACCGGCTATTCTATAATGACTGTCTTTAATGTTTTTCGCAGTTCCCTGCTGAACAACACCTTCCAGCATGAGCTGCAATTTCTTCAACGTTTTATCCGAACAGATACTACTTACCATGGTTTCAGTTTCGAACTCTTCTTCGATATCATCAGCCTTGCTGATCTGCGTTACGAAAATCGGTTTAATCATTTTGCCACCGTTTGCAACAGCGTTATACAAAGCAAGCGTGTGCAAAGGCGTGTTTTCGATTCCGTATCCGTAGGCCATCCATGGCAAGCTGATTCCGCTCCAGCCTTTTTCACCCGGACGTTTGAATTTTGGCATCGGCTCACCCGCTATCTGAATACCGATTGGCTTGTTCAATTTGAGATGATCCACATGATCTAAAAATTTCTGCGGACGAAGGCCAAAGTTTTTATCCACCAGCTTCGCCATCGCTACGTTTGATGAATGCTCGAACGCCTGACGAACGGTGACCTTACCTAAACCACCTTCTTCGTGATCTTTAACTTTATTCTTATAAAAAGTGTATTCACCGTTTCCGGTATCCACTGTGTCCGACAATTCAACTTCGCTGTCTTCCAGTAAAGCGATCATCGTGACCAGCTTGAATGTTGAGCCCGGCTCAAACAATCCGGCAGTCGCGAAATTGAACTTCTCATAAAAATTTCCATGGCCATCGCTGCTCAAGTTGGAGATCGCCTTGATATGACCCGTTGCCACCTCCATCACCATCACGAGGCCATCATCAGCATTGTGTTGCATCATAGCTTTGTATAAAGCAGTCTCCGCAACATCCTT
>CAZHQP010000276.1:0-4180 GCA_964534735.1 uncultured Roseivirgaceae bacterium | reverse complement strand
ACCTTTGGGTTATGAATCCAACGCTCTAACCACCTGAGCTACCGCGCCAATTAGGGCTGCAAACTTACAAAGTTTGAGTAAATACTTCCAAACTCACTTTATTTAAAATTCATAATACGCGCAGGCACCAAATCCAAATTCATATAATATTGAACTATTCTTTGATGCCCCCGGAAATTCTTATAAATTAAACCATCGACTCACTCCATGTCCAAAAAGAAATTATTTACCGCTGATTATGAAATACACGCATCGGTTAAGATGTTGTATCCATATCTCCAGACAGCCGGTGGACTTTCAGAATGGTTTGCCGATGATGTGAAGATCAACAATCTTAAAAAGACATTCATTTTTTTCTGGGATAATGAAGAGCATGTCGCCCGTCTCGCGAATCATCGTACCAATCACTTTGTGAAGTTCGAATACCTGCCGGAAGAAGGAGAAGATGAGAAAGATCTTTCGTATTTCGAGCTAAGGCTTGAATCAAACGAGATGACTCAGTCAGTTTATTTGAAGGTTATTGATTATTCTGATTTCGATGACCTGGCTGAACTTAATGATCTTTGGGACGGACTCATTGAAAACCTCCGCAAGACCGGTGGAGGGTAATTTTTAATCCTACAATCTTATTAGTAATCTTGCGAAGCCTGATCTGGCCTGATATTTGATTTTTTACGGCTTTTTGCTCCATGAAGAAACTCGATAAGCTCATCCTTTCCTCGTTCATCGGGCCGTTTGTGATAACCTTTCTGGTTGTTGTGTTTATTCTGCTTACACAGCACATGCTGAAGTATTTTGATGACATCATCGGAAAAGGGCTGGGTATTGATGTGATTGGACAACTGCTTTTTTACTTCGCCATCTTCATGACTCCTGTGGCCATGCCGTTAGCCGTACTGCTTTCTTCCTTGATCGCGTACGGAAACCTGGGCGAGCACTTTGAGCTCACGGCTGTGAAAAGCGCGGGTATTTCTCTGACCCGTACATTACTTCCCATCTTCTTTTTTGTGGTACTCCTCACTGTGGTGGCATTTCATGTGAATAATAACCTGGTCCCGAAAGCAGCGCTCGAAGCGTATAGCCTGCTGTATGACATCAAGCAAAAGAAACCTGCATTAGACCTTCGGGAGGGCGCTTTTTACGAAGGTATTCCCGATATGAGCATCAAGGTGAACAAGAAGTTTCCGGATGGAGTGACCATTAAAGATGTAATCATTTACGATCACCGAAAGCATGACGGGAACCGCGATGTAACCATTGCTGATTCAGGAAAGATGTATACCATCATGCAGGAACGTTACCTGAAGCTCGAGCTATTTAAAGGGTATAATTACACAGAAGGAGCTGGCTCCGAGCAACAGATGTCAGGGAAAAAACGTGGCGGAAGTAATGAAACACTAAGTCGCAGTCAGTTTGCAAAAACCCAGGTCGTATTCGACTTGTCTTCCTTCCAGCTTGAACGCACGGATAAGAAATGGTTTCAGGGAAACCGGATTATGCGTAACCTGAGTGAGCTGGAAAGTGATATTGATTCGATTGACAGAGATGTGCTTGAGTCACGTTATCAACATTACACGTACAGCAAAGCTCTTTTTAGCTACTACGGAACATCAGATACAATCAAGCTTCCGGAAGAGCTTAAGCAATATGAAGCTGTACGCAAAGGCAAGTCTGATTTGCTGCCGGAACCACATTTGATAGCGATTGATTCAGCAAGTAAGAAAAAGCCTGCTGATAGCATAGTGTTAAAAGATACGATCCGCCCGGATACAACACGGAAGAAATTTGCGCAGGCGCGCGCGAAGCAAAATCCTGACAGGCCTAAGCTTGATCAACGTAAAAAGACAACGCGATTACCCGAGGTGACTTCAATTAAAACATCAAAGCCAAAAGTCAAAAAAGTTCTTTCCGATTCTGCACTTAATGCAAAGGTTGATAGCCTCTTCAGGCTGCAACCGGATAAAGGGATGTTTGAGAACGCTGCTAACAAAGCCAGAAACGCTAATAGTCATATTAAAGGCACAAGTGAAGAGATTAGCGGACTGGCTACCGACCGAAGGGTGTTTCAGATCCAATGGAACAAAATATTGGCAAGCTCGCTCGCGTGTATCGCAATGTTTTTGATCGGGGCACCACTTGGGGCAATCATTAAAAAGGGTGGGTTGGGTGTGCCGTTTCTGGTGTCGATCCTGTTCTTCATTATATATTATCTGTTAACCATGATAGGCGAGAAATGGGCCAAGCAAGGCTTGATCCCGGTACCGGTTGGTGTTTGGGCTGCCGATGTTATCCTGTTTGTTATCGGACTTTTGTTCCTCCGCCAGGCAAGGCTGGATGCTCGTTTCTTCGAGGCCGATTTCTACCTCGTTCAAATAGACAAAGCCAAAAAATGGCTCGCTCAACGGGGACTTATGGCTAAACAGCAGTCATAGAAGAAATTTGAGTGAGATTTGGAAAATACCACCTTTTTCCGGTTATTTGCGGGCTGAAATAAGAGGAAAAACATTTTTTAGAGATGCAATTAACCGTAGAATCAAAAAAGGCATTGTTTAAGAAGCACGGTGCCAAAAAATCGGACAAGGACACTGGCTCGCCAGAAGCTCAGATCGCGCTGTTCACAACCCGAATCAATCACTTAACAGCCCACCTGAAAGACAACAAAAAAGACTTTGGAACTCAGACAGGTCTTTTAAACCTGGTAGGAAAGCGCAAAAGACTGCTTAACTACCTGCAGAATACCGATATCGCAAGATACCGCGCTGTTCTTGCCGACCTGGACTTAAGAAAGTAATCGATACTTCACCAATCAGGGAACCTCATCAAGGTTCCCTTTTTGCATTTATAACACTACAGGTGCGCCTGATTGAATGCGTGCCGTAACAACCAATTTAGTATGTCATTAAACGTAATAACAAAAAGCTGCAAGCTGCCGGATGGCCGCGAAATCACCATCGAAACGGGTAAACTGGCCCGTCAGGCTGATGGATCTGTTGTATTGAAAATGGGCAACACCATGTTGCTCGCTACTGTGGTTTCTGCACAGGAAGGCAAAGAGGGAGCTGACTTCCTTCCGTTGTCTGTTGATTACCAGGAGAAATTTGCATCTACCGGTAAAATTCCCGGTGGATTTTTAAAGCGCGAAAGCAAGCTGTCGGATTACGAGATCCTCATCAGCCGCTTGGTGGACCGTGCCATAAGACCTTTATTCCCAAGCGATTATCATGCTGAAACTCAGGTGATGATCTACTTGATTTCTGGTGATCAGGATGGTGTTCCGGATGCACTTGCTGCCTTTGCTGCTTCGGCTGCATTGTCAGTTTCTGATATTCCTTTCCAGGGACCAATCTCTGAAGTCCGTGTTGCCCGTGTGGATGGTAAGTTTATCATCAATCCAACCATGGAACAGAAGAACCGTGCTGACATCGATTTGATGGTAGGTGCGTCTATCGAGAACATCCTGATGGTGGAAGGTGAGATGAATGAAGTGAGTGAAGATGAAATGCTCGAAGCATTGAAGATTGCGCACGAAGCAATTAAGGTTCAGTGCGAAATGCAGATCGAACTTACTAAAGCAACCAACAAAACCGAGAAGAGAAAATACAGCCATGAAGTCCATGATGAAAATCTGAGAGAGGAACTTTGGAAGTTGTTCTATGATAAAGCCTATGACGTGGCCGGCTTGTTGACTAAAAACAAATCTGAACGTTCAGATGCATTCAAGAAAATCGTTAAAGATTACATCGAAGCATTGCCGGCAGATTCAACTATCGATAAGAATCTGGTAAAGCACTATTATCACGATATCCAGAAGAAAGCTTCACGCGATTTAGCACTTAACAAAAACATTCGTCTGGATGGACGTAAGCCTAACGAAATCAGGCAGATATGGAGTGAGGTTGGATATCTTCCAATGCCACACGGATCAGCACTTTTCACCCGTGGTGAAACGCAATCATTGACTTCCGTAACGTTGGGTACCAAGCTTGACGAGCAGATGATTGATGGTGCAATGATCGAGGGATCAAGCAAGTTTATCCTGCATTATAATTTTCCCGGCTTCTCAACCGGTGAAGTAAAGCCTAACCGCGGTCCGGGCAGACGTGAAGTCGGTCACGGTAACCTCGCGTTTCGTGCGTTGAAGAAAACACTTCCAGCTGATGAAAAGAACCCATACACAATC
>CAZHQP010000275.1:0-4186 GCA_964534735.1 uncultured Roseivirgaceae bacterium | reverse complement strand
AGGCTTGGTATTGATCGCAGTGTTCGGGGAGAGTGAAATGTTCCGGTTAGACTGAAACGCGTTAGTTTTCTGAGCCTGCGGCCGAACAAAGATTTTCCCGTTGAAAACTCCTTTAGAGTTTCCATCAAGAACGCCTTTGTACATTTCATTGCTGAACGAGTTTGGTTTCTGATGATCCACTACTGTATGATTATCGGCCAATGTGTTTGCATTCAGCATGTACAAGCCATTGAAATGCGACTCACAATTTTCACCGGCAATCGTAATTGCAAAGTTATTCCGAACGATTTGTCCGCTTAAGATCAAGGTAAAAGTATCAACCCTGCTTGAATCGGTCTGGTGAATGTTTGTATTGGCAACCTGGTACGATTTGCCGCTATCGTTCTGAATCTTACAGTATTCAAGACCTGCGTTTTCTTTCACAACGATCTCTTCGGTAAAAGTATGCAATGCTGCATTGTCACCGATTGTATTGAATTTCTCTATGATGCCGAGCTTGCTTCCGGACTCAACAACAGCAAGTAAACGTGTATGCGCAATTACCTGGGATTGATTTGCATCGTTGAGGTGTAAAATAAAAACGGGCTTATCAACAGTTGTGTTTGCCGGAACATGAACGAAAACTCCTTCCTGCCAGAACGAAGAGTTTATTGCGGCAAACGGATCTGCTTCGGTGCTTACAAGCTTATCGAAATATTCAGCGATTAATTCTTGTTCAGACTGAAAAGCTTCGGATAATGATTTGATCCTAACCTCGTTAGCAGGACTAACAATTTTTGAAAAGGTTTCAGAATACTGCCCGTTGATGAATACAAGAATGTTTGCATCCAGTTCCGGGATCAGGTATTGATCAACCGAACTAAGCTGAGTGGGAGCAATTTCATTCTTCCACGTAAAAATATTATCGATCGCGCGCGTTAGCGGAGTGAAGCGATATTCTTCATGCTTGGCTCCGGGCAAACCTTTTCTTTCTAAAACCCCGATTGCCTTCTTACGGCTTTCGTTGGCTTCGCCAAATTTTGCTGTCTGAAAGCTGCTGATAATATCGCTGAAGCTTTTGCTGGTAGTAACTGTACTCATCTTATGCTACGGCTACCTCGTCTTTAATCCAGTCGTACCCTTTTGCTTCAAGCTCAAGCGCTAATTCCTTACCACCTGATTTCACGATCTTGCCCTTGTATAACACATGAACAAAGTCAGGAACGATATATTCCAATAAACGCTGATAGTGCGTTACCACAATGGTAGCATTGTTGCTGTTGCGAAGTTTGTTCACTCCGTTAGAGACAATTTTCAAGGCATCAATATCCAGACCGGAATCAGTTTCATCTAAAATAGAAAGCTTAGGCTCCAGCATCGCCATCTGGAAGATCTCATTGCGTTTCTTCTCACCGCCTGAGAAGCCTTCATTCAATGCGCGATTCAATAAAGACTGATCGATCTCAACCAACTTCATTTTTTCTTTCATCAATCCCAGGAAAGAAACGGCATCCAATGTTTCCTGACCTCTGTATTTACGGATTTGATTGACAGCGGTCTTCATAAAGTTGATCGTACTCACACCGGGAATCTCAACCGGGTATTGGAAAGCTAAGAACAAACCTTCACGTGCGCGATCTTCCGGAGAAAACTCCAGTAAGTTCTTTCCATTATACACAACTTCACCTCCGGTAACCTCAAATTCCTCACGGCCAGCCAATACAGAAGCTAGTGTGCTTTTACCAGAACCATTTGGTCCCATAATCGCGTGCACTTCTCCCGGCTTCACTTCAAGGTTGATTCCGTTCAGGATTTGTTTGTCGGCTATTTTGGCTTGTAAGTCTTTAATGCTAAGCATTTAGAATATAGAATTTAGAATACAGAATTTACTTATGTCTTGCGACTAATGTCTAATCATTAACCAACGCTTCCTTCCAATGTCAATGCAAGTAGCTTCTGAGCCTCTACGGCAAACTCCATTGGCAATTGATTTAATACTTCTTTAGCATAACCGTTCACGATCAACGCAACAGCTGATTCTTCATCGATACCGCGCTGCTGACAATAGAAGATCTGATCTTCACCTATCTTGGATGTGGTTGCTTCGTGCTCAACTTTTGATGAGTTGTTCTCTACATCGATATACGGGAATGTATGCGCTCCGCACTGATCGCCCATCAATAAAGAATCACATTGCGAAAAGTTGCGTGCACCTTCAGCACGTTTCATAATGTGCACCTGACCGCGGTAACTGTTTTGTGATTTACCGGCCGAGATACCTTTAGACACTATGCGTGACTTCGTATTCTTACCGATGTGAATCATTTTTGTTCCGGTATCGGCTTGCTGATAATTGTTTGTTACTGCAACTGAATAAAACTCACCGGATGAATTGTCACCTTTCAAAATACACGATGGATATTTCCAGGTAATCGCTGAACCGGTTTCAACCTGCGTCCACGACACTTTTGAATTGTCACCACCGCACAACGCACGCTTCGTAACAAAGTTGTAGATACCGCCCTTTCCGTTCTTATCGCCTGGATACCAGTTCTGTACAGTTGAGTACTTCACCTGCGCATCTTTCATCGCATATATCTCAACTACCGCTGCGTGTAATTGATTTTCATCCCGCATTGGGGCGGTGCAGCCTTCGAGGTAACTAACATATGAGCCTTCATCGGCAACGATCAATGTTCTTTCGAACTGGCCGGTGTTGGCTGCGTTAATTCTGAAGTAGGTAGATAATTCCATCGGGCAACGAACGCCTTTTGGAATGTAGCAGAATGAACCATCGCTGAAAACAGCAGAGTTCAACGCTGCAAAATAGTTATCACTCATCGGCACAACTGAGTCGAGATATTTCTTAATCAAATCCGGATGTTCACGAACGGCTTCGCTGAACGAGCAGAAAATGATTCCAAGCTCACCGAGTTTCTCCTTGAACGTTGTTGCAACGGAAACGCTGTCGATAACCGCATCAACAGCAACACCGGTAAGTCTTTTCTGTTCTGTTAACGAGATGCCAAGCTTTTCAAATGTTTTGATCAGCTCGGGATCAACATCTTCGAGATTTTTAGGCTTTGCGCTTTGCTTGGGTGCTGAATAGTAAATTATGTCCTGGTAGTTGATGGCAGGGTAGGTGACGTTCGGCCATTTCGGCTCTACCATCTTAGACCACAGGCGGAACGCTTTCAGACGCCATTCCAGCATCCATTCAGGCTCATTCTTTCGCGCAGAAATAAACCGTACGGTGTCTTCATCAAGCCCTTTGGGGGCTGAATCCGTCTCCATACTGACATTCCACCCATGCTCGTATTCTTTCGAGGTTAATTCTTCCAGCAACTGGTTGTCCTTGCTCATGCGCCTTCTTTAGACTGAGTTTAAATAACTCGCAAATATACAACAGAAACCACTGAAAATGGTTCTTCAGAACCGCAAGTTTCCCACTCAGGACAGGTTTAGGTTGCGGTCAAGACTCTCTTCAAGTGAAATCATAGTCTCAGTGCGCTCAATACCATCTACTTGCTGCATTTTATCGTGGAGAACCTCCTTGAGGTGATTTGTATCGCGACAATGGATTTTTACAAACATTGAATAGTTGCCTGTGGTATAGTGAATGCTGGTGATCTCAGGGATTTCTTTCAATCGGGCAACCACTTTGTCATATAAAGCACTCTTTTCCAGATAGATACCGATGAAAGCAGTGATATCGTAGCCTAATCGGGCGTAGTTGAGCTTCAGGGTGGTTTTCTCAACAATCCCGGCTTCTTCGAGCTTGTTCATGCGAACGTGTACAGTTCCTTGTGAAACGTTAACCCTTCGGGCTACTTCCGTAAAAGGTTTTTTTGCATCATCCCTCAGGATCTCCAGAATTCTGAGATCCGTATTATCGATTTCATAATTTTTGCCCATCTTAATTATTGAATTTTGAGTATTTTATAAGTAATCAACAATATATTAAATAATATGTAATATTATTTCGCTTTACTTGAAATATATAGCATCAATACGTTTACTTTGTTGAAGTAATTACAATGAGGGTGGAGCTTTCGTCAAGTGATTACAGAATATTGTAAGGTGTTGAAATTGGCAGACAAGCCCTCCTGTCTCGGGGGTGGAGAGTCAAGGATAAACGCAGGGTAATGGGTTAACCACTAACCCCGATATATATCGGGGTTCTTATGTCCTGTAGCTAACTTCTCCG
>CAZHQP010000274.1:0-4187 GCA_964534735.1 uncultured Roseivirgaceae bacterium | reverse complement strand
AAGTAATTTCTTTTAAAACGTTTGCCGATCACGAGCGCACGTGGCAGTTGGTAGTGAAGATGCCTGTTCTTCCACAAGCTCAGGATGACAAAACTCTTCGACAGGCTCAGGGTGACAAAGAAAAAGCAGAAGAACCCCGACCGATCAGTTATCGCGTTGATCCCTACACGGGAGAAATAAAAGGCGATCTGACGAACAACAAAAATGCAGTAACTGAATTCATGGGAACGATGTTCAGTCTGCACCGCTGGTTGTTACTGGATAAAATTGAGGAGCCCATCTTTGGTGAGTTGCCGAATCGAAAATTGGGAAGCTATATCTCCGGCACAGCAACTATTTTGTTTACATTGGGTTGCATCACCGGACTGGTGATCTGGTTCCCAAACAAACTCAGGAACTGGAAGCAGGGCTTAAAAGTAAAATGGGATGGCAACTGGAAACGGATCAACCATGACATTCACAACTCGCTGGCGTTTTATGCCTTGATCTTTCTCATCCTGATGGGATTAACCGGACCACAATGGTCGTTTCCATGGTACCGCACCGGCATGCAAAAAACATTAGGCACGTTTAAACCGGAAGATGCTCCGAAACCTGAACAGCCGAAGTCAACTATTCCGCTGGACAGCGCAGTAACAACTCCAACATTATCAGCTTACATCGCAGCGGCACAAAAGGCATTACCCGGTGAAGGCGATTTTAACATTACACTGCCGGAAGATTCGGCTTCGACAGTTGCAGTTTCCAAAACACACGTTGGATTCTTTGCTCCGGTTGCGAGCGACAGATTACAACTCGATCAATACACGACTGTAGTTTTAAAAATTGACATTTTTAAAGAAAAACCATTTAATGAACGCGTGGCGGGCTCCATCAAAGCAATTCACGTGGGTGATGTGTACGGTAAGTTCACGAAGATCCTATACTTCATTGCGTGTTTGATCGCTACTACGTTGCCTATTACCGGAACGATCATTTGGATTAATAAGCTGAAGAAGAAACGGGCAAAGGCGAGGAAGAAAATTCTTACTGTAGATACTCGGGTATAACTACTGTTTGTACAATATTATTAAACTAGTCTTATAGTCTCTATAAATGCATCAAACTCTTTTTGAGTATTTTCATTGACTTCATCTGAGTCATGCATATTTATATAATAGTAAAAATCATTATGCTCGATGATTACAACCTTTAAATTTGTGTGAATAGATCGACCATTTAGTTCTACATGCTCAAATGAATAAGTAGCTTTCCTTATATATGCTTTGCAATTTGAAATTGTGAATGGCCCTTCAACTTCTGTTTGAGTAAAATCCTTGAGTAAGGTACTTGTTCCGATACCAGAAAGTTCAATCAATTCTTCGAAGGACCCGTACTCAAAATCTAATTCGGATTTATGATTAATGTAGGCGGAAATTGTTGGGGAAAATTTTCGCTTTAACTCCGGCATGTCTTGCCAATACTTTGTAATAATAAAAGCAGGTTGGCCCAACTCCTCAAAAATTTCATTTTTCGTGATTTCAATCTCTTCGGGCAATATTTGTTCAGAAAGTAACCTACCGTAGTCCTTTATAGCGACAAAATCCCAAGTATCCGGTTTTTCTAAAATTATACCGAACTTCTTATTGACATAATAGTTTTTATTAACCGCAACTGCTTTTAGTGGATCAATTGACAGTCCAATAATGGCAAGTCCAGCAAGTCTTAAAAATTCTTTTCTTCCTAATCCCATGAATCTATAAAATTCACAACCCTAAATTAAACAATCCACCATACTCCTTCCCTTCGTATATTCCTTTCAAACCAATACTCATGAGCACCAAAACCCTTTTAAAAATCATCCTGAGCGCCATTCTGGCTTTTATGATCTGGGAGATCATCGACACCAGCCTGGAGAGCAGCCTGTTTGCCGAATGGAACAGCCTGAGCCAGATCCCGTGGATGGAAGCCACGCTTTACGATTTCTACGCGAACGTATTCTGCCTGCTGCTTTGGGTTTTCTATAAAGAGAAAAGCATAACAAAAAAGATCCTTTGGTGTTTATTTTTTATCACCATGGGCAGTGTGGCAACCTGCATCTATTTGCTGAAAGAGCTGTTCGCCCTGAGTGACGAGGAAAATTTTAAGACATTGTTAACCCGACAAAACGCCTGATGCCCGAATACAGTAAGCTTGCTTTATATGCGTTAGTGCTTGCTGCATTGATCATGACGCTCGTGTGGTACCGCCAGGTATTCACCAAAAATGCGGGCATTGTCGATGGCTGGTGGTCGTACAACTTTGGGTTCATCACGATACTTTATTTCTTTTTGGCTCCGGGTGATTTTACCCGTAAACTAATCATTCTCATTCCAGTGTTGATCTGGAGCTTCCGCCTTGGCACACATTTACTGATCCGCAACACATCGCACACACAGGAAGACACGCGTTATGCCAAGCTCCGGAAAGAATATGGCGAGCACGAGAACTTCAGGATGTGGTTGTTCTTTATTTATCAGGCGATCTCCAATGTTATTTTAACCGTTCCGTTTTTAGTGATCTGTCTGGACCCGTCACCAACATTATCAATTTTAGTCTGGATTGGATTAGTGATTTGGCTCATTGCCGTAATCGGTGAAGCAACAGCCGACCAGCAATTAAAAAATTTCAAGAAAAATCCCGCCAACAAAGGCAAGGTTTGTCAGTCAGGTTTATGGAAGTATTCCCGGCATCCCAATTATTTCTTTGAATGGTTGATCTGGGTTGGCTATGCACTTATCGCGCTTGATTCGCCTTTCGGATACTTAGGATTGATCTGCCCGATCATCATGTACATTCTACTCAATAATGTAACCGGCATTCCGATGCTGGAAGAGCTTGCCGTGAAATCAAAAGGGAAGCTTTATATCAACTATCAAAAAACAACCAGTGCGTTCTTTCCGTGGTTTAAATCAAATGTTAATTAATGAAGTCTCCGATCCTGTTTATGTTATTAACGGTTATCACGCTCGGAGCTTCTGCCCAGATCCGCAAGAAGAAAGATACTAGTTATATCGAAGGTTCAATGTCTGAACGCCACCAGCTGGATGTGTACTATCCGAAAGACACAAAAAATAAAAAAGATGTCTTCATTTTCTTTCATGGCGGAAGCTGGCGCAGCGGAAAGAAAGACACGTACAAATTTCTGGGTAAGCGCATGGCGCGAAAAGGTTTTGTAACCGTAATCGCAAATTATACACTTGCTCCGAAAGCCGATTATCGTGTAATGGCCGATGAAGCTGCGAAAGCCGTGCAATGGGTTTATGAAAACATTGAGAAATATGGTGGTGACTCAACAAAGATCACCGTCTCCGGGCATTCTGCTGGCGGACACCTCGCTGCATTGATCACGCTGGACGATACATTTAAAAATCTTGGATTGAAAAATCCAATCTATAAAACCGTACTGATCGATGCGTTTGGTTTGGATATGAAAACGTATTTCGAAAAGTACGATAACGACTACAGTAAAAATCTTTTGCACGTTTTCTCGTCCGATCCGGAAACCTGGAAAAAAGCTTCACCCATTTATCATATCGACAGCTCCGTAAAAACATCATTCCTGGTGTCACGCGGATCAAAAACATATCCTGCCATTCTCGAAAGCAATCAGGATTTTTATAACAAGCTGGTTGCATCAGGTGTTGAGGCAAAATTCAAAACCGTGAAAGGCAAAAAGCACATCGGCATGATTGTTCAGTTCTTCTTTGGCTGGAATAAAACTTACGATACGATCATAGAGTTTATCCGCCCGGAAAAAGCTAAAAAATAGCCTTTTTACAGGCTAAAAAGTCAAATTTTGCTGTATTTCTGAAAATCCAATCTGCATGGTTAGCTCGTATATGCTCTCAAATACGAAGCTATGTGGTATGATACTTTACTGGAAAAAGAAGTAGTTCCCGATTTCATTCTTCGCAGGAAGATTCGGAATCTGTTAAAGGAAAGACTCAAAGAACAAAAACAGCCCGATGATCAGTCGCTGGAGATGCAGATCCGGTCATTGGTGAAAGAGCTTTCTGAGAGTCCCATAGCCGTTAATACAAGTGATGCCAACGAGCAGCATTACGAACTTCCAACGGAATTTTTCCAATATGTACTCGGGCCGCACATGAAGTACAGCAGCGGCTGGTGGGAAAATGGCGTTAAGACTTTTGAAGATTCGGAATTTC
>CAZHQP010000273.1:0-4201 GCA_964534735.1 uncultured Roseivirgaceae bacterium | reverse complement strand
GGGTAAATGGATAAGCCTGAATTGATAAACTCATCATCAATCCCCGTTATCGGATCGATAACAACGGACCCCGGCATACGGCTATCCATCCAATTCGCCCGACTGATAATCCAGTTTTTAAACCAGGAAACTTCTGCCGCGTAGGTTCCGCCAACGTATTGATTTGGCCACACATATTCATTCAGGATCGGCCACCGTTGATAATTTCTTACCTGAGATTCGGCCAGGCTTGCAGCCATTGAATCAATCAGAAAAGTGATTCGTGCATTGCTCAGCACATTCTCACGCAACTCAGTCCACCGCGTCTTCATCTTGTTTTGAAAGTTCACATCCTGCATTAAGCGTGGAAACCAGGAAACACGGTAGTCACGATAAAGCCAGCCGCCATTCGGTTGATTGTATTCGTTGGTTGGAGATTGAACGGCCAGGTTGTAATCAACATTTCCATAGGCGAGATTGAAATCCCATAAAGGTCCCAGCACAAGCTTGCCGCCATTGCTGTCTTTATCTTTATACATGTAGGTGCTGTAGCGAAAGCCGTCAACGTTCAGGCCCAGCTCGCTGATGAGCATGTTATCAACAAATGAGCCTACGTCAATATATTTTTGATAGCCGTTTACCGGGTCGGCAAATGATCCGCCCATGATGGAATTGTTTACGTTTGTTATAAAGCCGCGAATATAATCCCGTTGCTGCACAGCAAGCTCGTCCCCTTCCGGATCAAAATATTGAAAGTCAATGCCCCCGACATTCCATTGCGGATAATCGTTGCCGTCAATCTTATCGATCCGTAAAATATACCCGCCCGTTAAATCATCTCCGCTGATCTCATCCGGATTAAGTGTAGCAATGTCCACGCGGCTGTTATCGCGCTTGATTTTTTCCATCAGAATATAAATCCCGATATAATCCCCGTTCAGCACAACTTCACATGCTCGGGTGCGCGAGGCATACCGGCCCATATCGCGCGAAAGCTTAAACGTGATGTCGTTACGCATCATGGCCTTATCGGTGTAGGGTGCATACAGAATCCAGTCGTTCTCGGCCGGGAAGCCGAGCAGCTCAACGTTTATGTTCTCACCCGCGGCATCAATGGTTTCAACGCTGTACGATTTTTTCGGGAACATCTGTGAAGATTCACCGCGTGTTTCAATGCCAATGAATCCATTGTAGTTATTGTAAGGATCCGTAAGATGATTGCGGTTGCCCATCCCGTTATCAATAACACCCATTTGGGCGGTGATCTTCGGATCATCGGGTATGCCCTGGCCGCTTGTGTTGATCACAATGATGGGCAAGTCTGAAGAAGTGAACGTAATAGCTTCCGGTGGCGGCTGAAACCAGGCTGGCGTAGCTTGATAGTAGGTTGAAGCATCGTTAATGCCAACCGACAGATAAACGTTAGAAGTTAAATCGCTTGAGGCGATGTTTTCATTATGAACCTGAACGGATAAAACATTTTCACCTTGAATTAAAAGATTTTGTAACGTTTCTTTTGAGATGTTGAACGGAAGGGGATTAACAACGCCTTCATCACCAAAGCCTGAAGTATTGGCCGTGTAAGGAGGGAAAGATCCTTTGCCATCCATATTCGCGCGAGCGATCTCGGTTCCATTGAGATAGGCAACAAAGCCATCATCGTAATCAACGCTGAGTACTCCGCTCTCAATCGCAGCCTTATCAACGATCGTGAACTTCTTGCGCATAAACACCGACATAACCGGAGGTACTGTGGTTACATCATCATTATCATTTCCTTCACTCGCTCCGTACCCAAAACCACCTGCGCCTTGAAGCCAATCAGAGTCGTTAAAAGCTAATGTCCGCCAGTTAGAAACCGGCTCAACCGCAGCAGGCGTAAGCGTTCCTAAAAAGTAACGCCACTGCTCATCTGCTTTAATTAAGGTTTCCCAGTGATCGGTTTCTGACAGACCGGGGTCAACAGGAGGATTAGAACCGGGTTGTGAAAAAAGACTTGTTGAAAGTAGCAGGAAAAGGCAAACAATCAGACCCCTCATTTCGATGGATTAGTACAAACACAAAGTTAAGTTAATGTTAAATGTACTAAAAAATCAGCGTTTACGCTCTTCTTTGGGCGTAAACACATCATTAAACAAACTGTTGAATAATGAGAGGATGAGACTGAAGAGCAAGGCCCACCAGAAGCCATCTACCTCGAAGCCGTTCACAAAATAATCGGTGAGTAGAATCATCAGCGCATTAATCACCAGCAGGAATAATCCCAGGGAAAGGATGGTTACCGGAATGGTAAAGAGAATCAGCAGTGGTTTGATGAAAATGTTTACAAGCGAGAGCACAAATGCGACAACCATCGCTGTCCAGAAATCAGTCACTGATGCCCCGGGCAACAAGTACGCGGTAAGCACAACAGCCACACTGCTCAGCAGGAAACGAAGCCAGTTCATGCCCTAAATATCATAATAAACAGATTGCTGAACAACGTGAATCATCTCATTTTCAGTTGCTGTCAGGTAGTGTCATCCGTTAACTTTTCTTACCAACTAAGCACATTCTGATTCTTATTTTCCTGTTGGGATACTTACCTTGCAGCATGTATGCAATTGTGGATATTGAGACGACCGGGGCATATGCAGCGCATCACCGCATCACGGAGATCGCAATTTACCATCATAATGGCATTGAAGTAACCGATCACTACAGCACCCTCATCAATCCGGAGCGCGAAATTCCTTTTTATATCACCGGCCTCACCGGTATCAGTACGGATATGGTGCGTGAAGCACCAACCTTTGAAGAAGTTGCTCCCCATCTTCTGCACTTTCTGGAGGGGAGGATCTTTGTCGCGCACAATGCACACTTTGACTATTCCTTCATTAAAAAGGAATTTGAGCAAACGGGTATCGTATGGCAGCCGCAGAAACTTTGCACGGTAAGGCTTAGCAGGAAAATTATTCCGGGCCTCAGATCCTATAGCCTGGGAAGTTTAACCGAAAGCCTGGGCATCCGCATTCAAAACCGGCACCGGGCAGGCGGAGATGCTGAAGCAACAGCAAAAGTGTTTGGCATTTTATTAAACCGCGATACCGACAGTTTTATTAACAAAGCATTAAAGCGTAACTCGGGCGAAACCATTCTTCCTCCCAATCTTTCAAAGGAAGAGTTTGATAAGCTTCCGCAAAAAGCCGGGGTATATTATTTCCTGAACGAGCATGGTCAGGTGATCTATGTGGGCAAAGCGAATAACATTAAGAAACGCATAGCCGGACATTTTACCGGGGAAGCACGCGAGTGGAGCAGGTCAAGAATCAGAAATGAAATTCATCACATCACGTACGAGCTTACGGGCAATGAATTGATTGCCCTGATCCTCGAATCGCAGGAAATCAGAAGACTTTGGCCGAAGTATAACCAGGCACAAAAGTATAAAGGCGAAGAGTGGGGTATTTACGATTACGTTGACGGCAATGGCTATTCGCGATTTTCAGTGAATACAATTGTTAGAGGCTCGCGACCGTTAGCACGCTTTACATCTAAAGGCGATGCCTGGAATTTCTTATGGGAGAAAGTTCGTGAGTTCGAGCTTTGCCCGAAATTGAGCGGACTTCAACTGGCTAAAGGGTTGTGCTTTCAGCACCAGACCGGTGAATGCAAAGGCGCATGCCAATGCATTGAGCCTGCTCATATATATAATGAGCGGATCAACCTGGCGATTAAGTCATTTAAAATTGAAGGCGATTCCGTTGCGATTATGGGCCAGGGCCGTAATGCCGATGAGCATTCAGTAGTGCTGTTGGAAAAAGGAAATTATCTCGGCTTTGGTTTCGTAGAAAAGAATACGGCTATCCATGATTTTGAAACTGCCCGCAGCTACATAAAAGTTTCACGTCAGATCCCGATCATTCAAACGTTTATCAATTCATTCCTTGTTAACCCGAAGGGTGCGGAGGTGATTCAATTTCAGAATTAATCTTTTGCTACGGTCATTCTGAGCGATAGCGAAGAATCTCCCTATTTACTGTTCAAAGATTTGATAAAGCACAATCGTAATCGAAGGGAATGATCGATAAGGAGATACTTCGGGCGCTGCCCTCAGCATAACGGGTAAATAATAAAAAATCCTCCCGACTCTCATCGGGAGGACACTCAACAAAACCCTGAGGCTTAACCCTCTACTTCATTTATCTCAAATGTTCTTGTTCCGATAATCACAACGATCTTG
>CAZHQP010000272.1:0-4216 GCA_964534735.1 uncultured Roseivirgaceae bacterium | reverse complement strand
CAGAAAAGAATTACAGCAATCACGGGTGGTGCGTGAAAGACGGCAGCAGCAGGAAGTTAAAAACATGAGTATGCGTGATCTGATCAACGCACGACTAAAAGATAGCCAGGACAGTGCCAGGCTCGCTGCCGACAGCGTTACGGTTAAACCTGATACACTCGTTGCAGGAACCGACAGCACTGCGATAGCAAAAGCAGATACAATAAAAACAAAGCAACCAGACGCGATCAACACCGACAACTATGTTTTTGAAGATGAAGCCGTAAAACAGACACAACCTTCAGAATCATTTCTTAACCGGTACATGAAGGCTCGCGACAAGTCGAAAGTCCAGGGTCCTTTCCCATATGAATCTCGCTTCAGCGCGGATAATCTGGTTACAGCTGCAGTCATTGATCCGATACGGGGGTTTGGATTTTCAGTCAGTCAACAAATGAACGACATGCTTGAGAACTATCGCTTCCTGGGTGGATTCATGACATCTGTGGATTTCCGCAATGGCGATTTCTTTGCCGAAGCACAGTACTTGCCGCATTACCTCGATTTCAGCGCACGCTTTGACAGAAAAGGCATCCGCAAAGAAACGTTTGTGAACGATACAGTTTATAAGTATTCATTGAACAAGCTCGAGTTGGGTATTTCAATGCCGATCAGTGAACGCTTGCGCTGGAGTGTTAAACCTTTTGGCGCATTTACCCGTGCAGTAAACCTTGGCAAATCATCCGTAAGCGTAAAAGAAAAATCACCTGAGCCGACAAATAACTTCTACGCAGGATTAAAATCCGAGCTTGTATATGATAACTCTGTGCCTACCGGTATGAATGTGCAGGAAGGAACCCGCGCAAAGATTACCTACATACATTACCAGGGACTGAATAACAGTAATAATAGCTTTAGTCAGATATCAGCGGACATTCGGCACTATCAAAAAATTTACAAGACGATAATTTTTGCAGTTCGGGGATTCGCAGGATCTTTCTATGGCCGCTCGCCTAAACAATATTTATTAGGCGGTATGGACAACTGGCTGTTTAACGACAGCAAGTATGGAGGAACTACTGCTACGGGAGAGGCAAATCCGCTTGGCATCGATTCGAAAAATGAAGACATTTTGTTTGTTGAGTTTGCGACTAACCTTCGCGGATTTGATTACGCAACATTGTTTGGCAATAACGTCATGTTGATGAATGCCGAGCTTCGCATCCCGATTATTCAAGCTCTTACAAATGCACCGATTACGTCAACCTTCCTGCGGCACTTGCAATTTGTTGGCTTTTATGATGTGGGCACGAGCTGGTCAGGTAAATCTCCTTTTTCGGAAGGAGGAAGTGTAAACTATGATGTAATCAAGAATGGCTCTGTTCAGGTTAACCTGAAAAATTACCTGAACCCATGGTTGTACAGCTATGGCGTGGGGATGCGCTCAACTATGTTGGGCTATTACCTGAAAGTTGATGTTGCCTGGCCTGTTAAGAATTACGAAGTGGGTAATACCAGCTGGTTTATTACTCTTGGCTTTGATTTCTGATAAAGGTTGTAATTTCGGGCAATAATACCTGAATATGATAAAATCAATGACGGGCTTTGGTCAGGCGCAACACGATGATGGCGCACTCCGCATTACAGCCGAAGTTAAAAGCCTGAATTCAAAATATCTTGATCTTGGACTGAAGTTCCCAAAACAATTTTCTGAAAAGGAAGTTGACTTACGTAATATTCTGAGCGAAAAGCTCGAACGCGGAAAAATTTCCGTGTCGATTGAATGGCAACGTTACGGCCAGGAGGAGGTCAAACAGGTTTATAACGAAAAGCTCTTTCTGGTCTATTTCGAAAATCTTAAAAAACTGGAGGCTGCATCAAAAACGCTCGCCAGTAATATTTTTGAACTGGCTTTGAATTCACCAGACGTGATTCAGACGAAAGTTGAAAACGAAAATATCGATGAGGAATGGATCAAGGTACAGGCAGTCTTGCTAAAAGCAATTGAGAAATGCGATGAATTTCGTAAGGCGGAAGGAAAGGCTTTGTCTCTGAAACTCAAAGAGTATTGCCAGACAATTTATTCGGCCCTGGCAAAGGTAGAAGAGCTTGATCCCAAACGAGTTGAAAAGATCCGCGAACGAATAAAAGGGAATATTACTGGATTACTGGGCGAAGAGGGTTATGATAAGAACAGGCTTGAACAGGAAATAATCTTTTATATCGAGAAACTTGATATTCACGAAGAGCGCGTACGCCTGAGAACGCACCTTGATTATTTTTCCCAGATTCTGGATGAAAAGCAATCGAATGGTAAAAAGCTCGCATTTCTTTCGCAGGAGCTTGGCCGTGAAATCAACACCATTGGCTCGAAGGCCAATGATGCTGAAATTCAAAAATATGTAGTGGCCATGAAGGAAGAACTCGAAAAAATCAAAGAGCAATTAAATAATGTTCTTTAATTAACGAACAGAGATTGTTCCTTCAACTCCTTCCTGTAATGTTTTACCGGATACAGCTGAAGCAAGAATCTTGATCATTGAAACAAGCTTTCCGCTTTTGGTGTCCCAATAAAAGCCTTCTTCCGGAGTCACTTTAATTACCGTTACGCGCGGATCTTCTTTGCCTTCAAACCAGGCATTCGCAATGTCACTCCAAAGCTCATCAATTTTTTGCTGATCGCGGGTGATGCTTGCGGTTCCATAAAGTGAAAGAAACTCATAATCGGATGTATTAATAAAAAATAATTGCACCCGGTTATCAATCCTGATTTCTGCATTCTTATCACTATCGCTTGAGCTCAAAAACCAGAAGTTGCCCTGGTCGCAAACCTTTTGCACACCCATCGGACGGGTTGTAAGTGGCACTTGCGTTAATTGTGTTGTGAACAAGCAAGTGGATTCATGTTTCACAAGCTCTTTGAATTTATCGATGGCTTCCTGATGTGTAAGATTTTTGATCTCGGAGGCCCCTTTTTGACTATCAGCTGATTTCTTTTCCATATCTGCATTGGTTTGTGAGTACATTCGGTCAAATAATATTCCAATAAGGATTGCTACTTTTGTTCAATCCAAACAAGTAAAATCGCAGATAAATACCCCGAGCGTTAAACAGTTTGAGATTTACTGTAGAGATAATTGCGCGAAATGAAAGACTTTAAAAAATATTATATCATTCCTGCGCCCCCGGAAGAGCTTTACCTGGCGTTAACGCTGGAGCAAACCATCCGGCTTTGGACGGGCGATAAAGCAGAAATGAAAGCAGAACCCGACACTGAGTTTTCGTTGTGGGATGGAAATATAGTCGGGAAAAACCTGGAGTTCGATCCCCCAAAAAAGATCGTTCAACAATGGTACTTCGGTGAAGCAGCTGAAGATTCAATCGTTACGATCAAACTTCATCCACATCCGCAAGGCACGTCTGTTGAATTGAGACATACCAATATTCCGGATGAAGATTATGAGGATATCGTAGCCGGATGGAATGAAGAATACTTCGGATCGTTAACTGATTTTTACAGCGAGTAGATTATCGGTTTCCAAACATATATCCTGCTGAAATATCAAGGCGTGTTGCGCTGTCGTTGTTTTCACCTGAATCCATGAGCTGTGTGATCCTCACACCGCCAAACAAACGAAGCTTTGCATGATGGATTTTGGCACCAATGTTCAGAAAGCCTGGTCGTGGATAACCTTTTATTGCTTCATAATCTGTGCTGGGTTTACCCACCTGAAACCCGATATCATACGTAGCGAACGCATCCAGCCACATCGTATTGGTAATCACATAAGATGCCTTGATGGCTGGTCCAACATGAAGAAAATATCCGGCAGGATCAAGAATGTGCGCATTATTGTGTGCCGCAGACGCTTCCGCACGCTCAGAAGCAAAAATATAATCCCCGAAGCTTAAACCAGGCGCGATCAGCAATCTATCTGTTGCTACAACATTCAGATAAGTTTGATGCCAGCCCAGAAAACCGCTTCCAAAAGCCTGGCTGCCTTCAAGTTGGTCCATTTTTTTGATGTTAAATACCAGATAGAGCATATCTCCCAATGTTGGGTTTTCGAAGTCATAACGCCATGCCCATTTTTCATAATCATTGATATGGATTGAACCATTCAGGGTAAATCCGCTGTAAGACTCAGTATACTTGGGTGAAACCGAAGTATGCCTGGCCATTATATGAATCCAGTTGCTGATAAAAGCATTGTCGCCTTTTTTATTGTTCAACTCT
>CAZHQP010000271.1:3942-4239 GCA_964534735.1 uncultured Roseivirgaceae bacterium | reverse complement strand
AGCTGGTCTTTCCGGATAAGCTTGTATTCCTGTTCGATTGGCTCTTTTACCTTAATGATCATTTCCGCGAGGCTGAAAACCTCTTCAGCTGTTGCTGAAATTTTTCCGCCCGCTTTGGTATATTCTTCATCGCTGAAGCCGCTGTCGGAACCCGCATTTTTTTGAACATATACAGTATGTCCACGCTTTACTAATTCCTGCGTACCGGCAGGGGTAAGGGCTACGCGGTTTTCGTTATTTTTAATCTCTTTTGGAACGCCAATAATCATAGAACAATCGTTTTAAACAGGCTGCAAA
>CAZHQP010000271.1:0-3932 GCA_964534735.1 uncultured Roseivirgaceae bacterium | reverse complement strand
GGATTTCTGTTTCACGTAATCTAAAGTACAGTGAGCACGACAAAAGAATCGAAAGTAAAATTTTCGCAGGCTAAGGTGAAAGAGATCCTTGCAGATTACAGGCTTGCGTGGGTTAGCCGCGAGGCCAGCTTACTTGGCCGCAAAGAAGTTTTCATGGGCAAAGCCAAATTCGGAATTTTCGGTGACGGAAAAGGAAGAGGAATTTTATTAGGAGGCGTACCGGGTGTTAAGCCTGCAAAAGTTCTGGTATTGGGCGCAGGTATTGTTGGAACGCATGCTGCAAAGATTGCCGCAGGCATGGGTGCAGATGTTACGATCCTGGATGTTAATCTGAACCGTCTTCGGTATCTCGATGATGTAATGCCGAAAAATGTACACACGATGGTTTCGAATGAGTACACCATTCGTGAGCTTGTAAGAGATCATGATCTTATCGTTGGCGCAGTATTGATCCCGGGCGCAAAAGCCCCAATGCTCGTTACACGCGATATGCTCAAAACCATGCGTCCCGGAACGGTGCTGGTTGATGTCGCGGTGGATCAGGGCGGTTGTATTGAAACCTGCAAGCCTACTACGCATGAGAACCCAACGTTCATCATTGATGATGTTGTTCACTATTGCGTAGCCAACATGCCGGGTGCGGTGCCGTATACTTCAACCCTTGCGTTAACAAATGCTACGTTACCGTATGCAGTGCGCCTGGCTAACCTGGGTTGGAAAAAAGCCTGCCAGGAAAACCTGGACCTGAAAAAAGGATTGAATATTATAAAGGGAGAAGTTGTGTACAAAGGCGTGGCCGATACATTCAGTTTGCCATTGAGTGATGTGAACAAGTTCTTGTCTTAATAGAAAAGAGCCATACAAGACCGTCATTCTGAGCGTTAGCGAAGAATCCCCAAATCGAAAGGTAATTTTATAAGGGGATGCTTCGGCAGAGCCTCAGCATGACGGTTTAATTTTTTTATGCGTACTCCGGAAAGCTTTTTAGTAATTCAGTTTCTGACGCATTCTTCTTTACCTCATAACAGACATGCTGCATTCCGTTTGAGATAGAAATATATTTTGCTTTAATATCGTTATTATAAACTGCAGCCTGCATAACAACATTCTGATTCAACTTCAGATCCGGTGCCTTGCATTCCATCAATAGCCAGGGCTTTCCCTCACGATCATATACAACTACGTCTGAGCGCTTTTGAAGCTGATTGTATTTCAGTCCAGTTTCAATTTTAATCAGCGAACGCGGGTATTTGAGGTGATTAATGAAGAAATGGATGACGTGCTGACGAACCCATTCCTCCGGAGTGAGCACCACCTGCTTCTTCCTAATGATGTCAAAAATCCATATTTTGCCTTCAGCTTTACTGATTTGATAGTCGAACCCCGGAAGATCAAGCTTAACCATTCCGTAAAGTACAACACATGAAGACAAAAAAGGAAATTGTAGAAAACTGGCTCCCGCGCTACACGGGCCAGCCGTTGAATAAATTTGGTCAGTATATTCTGTTAACCAACTTTGATAATTATGTTCACATGTTTGCCGAATGGCATAATGTACCCGTAATCGGGTTAGACAAACCTATGCGCAGCGCAACCGCTGAGGGCATTACGATCATCAATTTTGGGATGGGCAGCCCGAATGCAGCAACCGTTATGGATTGCTTAAGTGCAATCCAGCCGAAAGGCGTTTTATTCCTCGGCAAATGCGGTGGACTGAAAAAGAAAAACAGCCTCGGTGATCTTATTCTTCCCATTGCCGCGATCCGTGGAGAGGGAACGTCATCGGATTACTTTCCTGCGGAAGTACCTTCACTCCCATCGTTCGCGTTGCAGAAAGCGATCTCCACTACCATCCGCGATTACAACCAGGACTACTGGACCGGTACTGTTTATACCACCAACAGACGTGTATGGGAATGGGACGAAGAGTTTAAGGAGTACCTGAGAAAGATCCGTGCACAAGCCATTGATATGGAAACGGCCACGATCTTCACCGTAGCATTCTTTAATAAAATTCCGGCTGGTGCGCTGTTACTCGTGTCAGATTCTCCTATGGTCCCGGAAGGTGTTAAGACCGATGTGAGTGACGTATCGGTTACCAAAAACTATGTTGAACAGCATTTGAAGATTGGCATCGATTCGATCAAACAGCTTATCAATAATGGAATGACGGTTAAACATTTGAGATATTAATCTTCAGGAGATGATTAAACGTGCGGGGTGTTTTTATTGTTCTCTTTTTGGGGTTTTATTCTTTTTATTGGTTTCTGATCCGATATCAGCACAACAGAAAAAACCAATTTTCTTTGAGATCATCAGAGGCGATAGCGTAGCCTTATTCTTTAACAGCGAAGGAACCTTTACAGAAAAAGAATGTGCAGAGTTTACACGATACATCCGGGTAAAAGAGTCCGGTGATTTTAACGGGTACTTCGAAGATTACAGCACCGACAACACGTTGCGCACCAAAGGAGCCTACGTTAACGGAATCAAGCATGGATATTTCGAGTTTTATCATCCTAATGGAGGAACGATGAGCAAAGGGTATTATGAAAATAACGAACCGGTTGGCATCTGGGAATATTTCTATCAAACAGGAGTACCTGAACGAACGTTAAAAATAACGGGTTCAGAAGTTTTATTGATGCGATTCGTGGATGTCGATGGTGTAGTAAAGATTGAAAACGGTAATGGTACATATGATGGCTTCAGTACCCGGGCCCAGGATTTTGGTGCACGAATTAAAGGTAATGTGGTTGAAGGCCGGCCTGATGGAAAATGGCGGGTGTTAAGCGCCCGGGATAATTCCCCCATTTATATGGAAAAGTTTGATCATGGAAAGATGGTCAAAACGTCACTGATATCCCGGAAAGAAATGGCCGATAATACACCTACCCTGCTTTGTAATTTTTTTACGCCTAATTACCTGCCCAATCTGGAAGGGTTCTTTTTTAAGGAATGTAATGACGAATACTCGGATAATCCATGGCGGAGCCTGCAGATTCTGCAAATGGAATTAACCCAAAAGATCGATGCATTAATTGAAAAGGATATCCAAAAACGTGAAACAGGGCAATATGTTTTCGGTGATAATTATATTACCATTCAATTTGCTGTAAACAAAAGAGGCAAGGCAGAAGACATTGCACTGATTTCACAATGGGGCGATCATTTCTTTGAAACAATCAAAAGCTCCATTAAACGCGGGAGGTTCTCAACTAAAAATGACACGCTGTATTTCCGAATGCGCCTTTCGTATGCAGGAGGACGTAAATACCGGTACACATTTAAGTTCTCCAGGCACAAAGGCTAATCGCTATTGCGCCAGGGTTCTTTCCTTAACGCGGGTAATGTACAACGCGATAAAACCCAAAACGAAAAACACGATCAGCGAGAGCACAGAGTTTTTCATTCCGAGCAATTCATCAATGTAACCAAAAGTAAATAATCCGATTACAATGGCAATCTTTTCTGTAACATCATAAAAGCTGAAGAACGAAGCCGTGTCATGGGTTATCGGCATCAATTTACTGTAGGTACTCCGGCTTAGCGATTGAATTCCTCCCATCACAAGCCCAACACCTACTGCGAGTCCGTAAAAGTAAAGCTCAACATTATGTCCCGACTCTTTCAGGGAAGCCATTCCGTAAGCCGCAATACACAGGAAGATCCAGAACACAACAACTCCCATTAAAACCTGGAGATTACCGTATCTGCCCGAAAGCTTCGACATTAAAAAAGCGCCAGCAATGGCCACAACCTGAATCAATACAACCGTTATAATCAACTTATCCGATGGCAGACCGAGCATCTTGCTTCCAAAAATAGTCGCGGCAAGCATTACCGTTTGCACACCCATGTTGTAGAAAAAGAATGCAACGAGATACCATTTAAGCACGCTAAGCTTTTGAACCTGGCGCCATACTTTCCCA
>CAZHQP010000270.1:1004-4272 GCA_964534735.1 uncultured Roseivirgaceae bacterium | reverse complement strand
AACAGATGTTACAGGGATTGATTACCGCCAGGTTAGTGAAAGGTTACACCGCTTTTCTATTCCTTTACTGGCTGGCGATATGAAGACTGCACTGGTGCAACCCAACAGCATTGTGATTACCAAAGCCTTTGCCAAAAAGTTTTTCGGAGATGAAGATCCGTTGAATAAGACCTTAAGCATGAGCTATGGTGAGCTCAAAGTTACCGGCCTGATCGATAAAGTACCGGATGCATCGCATTTTCATTTTGAAGCTTTCATGAGTGGCTCGTCTTATAAGAACAGACGCGAAAGCTGGAGTAACATTGGTGACTTCACCTATCTGCAATTGGTTCCGGGTGCAGATGCAAAAGCATTGGAGAAAAAATTCCCGGATCTCGTGATGAAACATGTTGTTCCTGAAGTTCAGGCCGACATGGGTGTAAGCCTTTCAGAAGCACAAAAAGCAGTTGATACGTTTGTTTTCTTACTGCGCCCGTTGAGCGACATTCATTTAGGTTCACATACCTCCATGGAGCTTGGCGCAAATGGTGATATTAAATATGTATACATTTTTGGAGCGCTTGCCATTTTTATTTTGCTGCTCGCGTGCGTAAACTTCATTAATCTTTCTACTGCAACTTCGTCTAAACGCTCACGTGAAGTCGGCATCCGAAAGGTAATGGGCTCTGTGAAAACCCAACTGATCTACCAGTTCCTGACCGAATCGGTTATGCTCGCTTTGTGTGCACTTGTTCTTGCATATGGTATTGTGGCAGGAGTGCTGCCATTTTTTAACCAGCTTACCGGCAAACTCATACCGTTGGCATTCTTTCTGGAGCCTGTAACCTTCTTAATCGTAACAGGCGCAGTTGTTGTGGTTGGAATTGTTGCGGGCATCTATCCGTCATTTTTTCTCTCATCGTTTAACACGATCAGTGTATTAAAAGGCAGTACATTTTCTGCTGCCGGCAAAAAAGATTTTCTCCGCAGCGGATTGGTTGTATTTCAGTTTGCAGTTTCTACTGCGCTGCTGGTGGCTACGCTTGTAGTGTATCAACAGTTGAGCTTTATGCAGAATAAAGAGCTGGGCTACAATAAAGATCAGGTGCTGGTCATTCAGGATACGCGTTCGCTTCGCGCCAATGAACAGGTCTTTAAAGATCAGTTGATTAAAGACAGCCGCGTGCTGAATGCCAGTGTTTCGCGCCACATGCCGGGTGATCCGAACATGAATGGTACGCAGGCTTTTCCGAAAGACCGGGCAGCGGATGAGGGTAGCGTAGAAATCCATATCAATATTTACCAGGTTGATTATGACTATCTCGCAACACTGGGCATTGACATGGCACACGGGCGTAACCTGTCGCGTGATTTTCCTTCGGATTCAGCAGCAATCGTGATCAATGAAACGGCTGCCAAAGAATTCGGCTGGACTCCCGAATCAGCGACTGGTAAAAGCATTGTGATGTCGGGCCAGCGCGAATATCACGTGGTGGGCGTAGTGAAAGATTTTAACTATGCTTCCGTACGGCAGGAGATAGCTCCGCTTGTTATGATGCTTCGCAATAACGGTGGCTCAATTTTAGTTAAGCTTAACCCGACTGATATTAAAGGCTTCCTGGCAGACACTAAAACAAAATGGGATGCTTTCAATACGGAGATCCCTTTTTCCTATTCGTTCCTGGATGAAAAATTTGCGTCACTCTACTTTACAGAAGAACGCACCGGCAAGGTGTTCACAACGTTTGCGGTTGTCGCATTAGTGATCGCAGGCTTAGGCCTGTTTGGCCTGAGTACATTTTCCGCTGAACAGCGCACGCGTGAAATTGGAATCCGTAAAGTGCTGGGTGCAAGTTCCCGGCAGGTATTGCTGATGCTGTCTAAACAGTTTATGTTTCTTGTCTTGATTGCATTTGTGATTGCTGCACCGATCATCGGGTGGGCAATGAATCACTGGCTGGAAGATTTTGCATATCGCATCAGCATTGCGTGGTGGGTGTTCTTTGCTGCGGCCGGAATATCGTTTATGATTGCTTTCCTGTCGATGTGCTTCCAGGCGATACGTGCAGCGGTTGCTAATCCGGTCAGGAGTTTGAAGAGTGAGTAAGTTCAAAGACAATTTCGTGTACCCGGCAGCATTAAAACGATGCCCGTGTCGGTCCACGTACATCATGCCTTGATGGACGGCTACCATGTGGCCAGTTCTGTGAAAAATTTCAGGAACTGATGAACTCATGAACACAAAAATTGTAAATTTGTTTAATCCCGATTTTCCATGAAGACCCTTTTCAGATTCCTGCCTTTAGTGATTGTTTTTGTTGTTGCCGCGTGCAGCGAAGATGAAAGCAAGGAGGTTAAGAATGAAACATTCTCTGAAGAATTGCTTTGGGCGCACGATTGGCAATTTGTCTCTTCAACTGGTCGTGTTGTGGCAACCGCAGAGGACCCTTTCCCGGTTCTTACGTTAACCTATGATGTTATCCGGTTTGAGGAGAACAATTCACTGGGACGGGTGTTATCCGCTGAAGGTACAACAGTACAATGGTTTGGATTCTGGGAGATTACCGGAAACAAACTTATGCTGAACGGTAAAGAGTCTACCATTAAAAGCCTGACGAACACCGAGCTAATTTTTATCACTGCATCCGGCCTTACCGTTACACGAAAAGCTATCGCGAAATAGCGGCTACTCCTTGCTTCATAAATTGTTTATCGGTCAAGAACCCCGTCAATGGGTTCGGGTGTTGATTCGTTTTTCAATTGCTCTGCGGTGATCATGGGATAGCCTTTTAATTAAAAGACTTAAGATAGCATGATCAGGCTCGTTTTAAAAATAGTTATGAGGCAGACTGGATAACAAAGTCTGATTTTGAAGGAAAGTAATTCATTTTATTCCAATCGATCGATAAGATCCGTTCCAGGATATGCTTTAGATCTCCGATTGTTGAGGGTTTTATCACATACAGGTTTGACCCTTCCCGGTAACAGTATTCAATGTTAGTCAGGTCATCGTAAGAAGTATATGTGATAACCGGAAGCGCATCATACTCGCGGTTTCCCCGAATTTCTTTGAGGCATTGTTGTCCGTCTATGATTGGAAGATTAAGATCAAGAAAAAGTATATCGGGCATTTCTTTTTTCAATTGGCCGAGTAACATTTTGCCATCGGTTGCCCGGGTGAGCAATATTCTGTAGGATGTTTCTTCGATGGCTAATGAAAAGATCAGGTAATCATCGTTATCATCTTCTCCGATGAGGACTTTTGTCGCGTGATTGGGTAACGTCATGT
>CAZHQP010000270.1:0-994 GCA_964534735.1 uncultured Roseivirgaceae bacterium | reverse complement strand
GGTTTAAAAAAAACCTTTCAATAATAAGACCAAATGTTAGGGTCAGCCAGATTCTGTGGCACGAAAATTTCGCTTACACAGGTAAAGGCAAAAAAGTGTGGAATGTTGTCTACACGATGCCTGGAATTTCAGAATAAACAGATTTTATGGAAACCAATCAGCGTTATGTGATATTTTACTGTGATGATTGTGAATTGCTGAAGCCGGTTGTTACAATTTTTACAGACATTCATCAGGACATCAGCGTTAAAACGTTCAGCGAAATTGATGAACTGATTACCCAGGTGCAGAAAAAGAAACCCGAACTTATTCTCGTGTATTTCCAGGATGCGGAGAAAAGTTACATCGAAGTTGTCAAAAAGATCCGGGAGAACATCGACACGACTTCCATTCCGGTACGTATTTATCGCGAGCTGCCGGACGAGCATGGCCTACAGACTGTTTTTAAGGCACTCTAGGTAACCTGGATTTTTAAAAAGCCATGTAAGATTCCTGGCAAGAAAAATATGCGGTGTTTCTTACAATACCATTTATAAGTTCTATCTTGAGAACAATAATTTTAAAATTGTGTCTAAATCCATCGCGTTGGCTGAAGATGATTCAGACGATCAGTTGTTGTTCACGGAAGCTCTGAAGCATGTTTGTAAGAAAAGCACGCTGGCGGTAGTGGAAAATGGAATGATGATGCTTGATCTGCTGGAGCAGCGCATGGATTCGTTACCCGATGTTATTATTCTTGATGTGAACATGCCTGCAATGAGCGGCATTGAATGCCTTAAAATAATCCGCAGTACAAAAGGGCTAGAGCAGCTTCCGGTGATCATTATGTCAACATCCGCCAATCAAAAGACAATTGATGATGCCTTCCTCAGTGGTGCCAACAGCTATGCGGTAAAGCCTGGCAGGTTTGATGATCTGAAAAATATTGTTGAAAAAATTATCAACACCCGAACCCATTGACGGGGTTCTTGACCGATAAACAATTTATGAAGCA
>CAZHQP010000269.1:0-4283 GCA_964534735.1 uncultured Roseivirgaceae bacterium | reverse complement strand
AAACAATCGTTCTTAAAATCCTGGCCGATCACGGCAAAATGTATGGCTATGAGATCACCCAACGGGTAAAAGAATTGTCGGCCGGAACGATTTTGCTTACCGAAGGAGCGCTGTATCCTACACTTCATAAAATGGAAGCTGAGGGCTTTTTAAAAACCGAAACGGAAACAATCGGAAAGCGCATGCGGAAATATTACTCGCTTACACCGGTCGGTAAAAATGTGGTGGAAGAAAAAGTAGGTGAATTCATCGCCTTCATTAAAACCATGAGCACAGTATTAAATGTAACGGTTGCCTGATGCAGCTTACCGCTGAACATATTGACTACATCATTAAAGATCTTCACTACAGAGGTATTGTGGTGGAAGGTTTAAAAGATGAGCTGATTGATCACATGTGCAGCTCGGTAGAAGCGGAGATGCAATCCGGTATGCGGTTCATCGATGCCTATCATCAGGTATTAAAATCTTTCGGTCACACGGGTGGCCTTCGCGAAATACAAAGTCAAACGCTCAAGCTTGAAAATAAAAACACCCGGATTATGCTAAAAATTTATCTGATCATTGCTATTCGTTCTTTAACGAAACATAAATTCTATTCGCTCATTAATGTTGTCGGGCTCGCAACCGGCATTGCTGCGTGTTTAGTGATTCTGCTCTTTATTCAGAACGAGCTGAGCTATGATCGCCACTATAAAAATGCGGATCGCATCTATCGGGTTAATGGCGAGATCAAATTTGGTGGCAATCATTACAAACTTGCCGTAACCTCAGCACCTCTTGCCGATGCCGTAGTTCATGATTTTCCGGAAGTCGAAGCGGCTGTTCGGTTCCGCGCCCGCGGATCGTACCTCGTTAAGCGTGCAGAGAATACCGACAACATCAAAGAGAATGATGTGATCTGGACAGACAGCACGTTCTTTAAAGTTTTTTCTGTTCCCGTAATCTCCGGTGATGCCAACACTGCGTTAACTGAACCAAATTCGATTGCGATCAGTAAAAAGATGGCCGAGAAATATTTTCCGGAAGGTAATGTTCTGGGTCAGTCAATGATACTCGATAACCGGTTGAATGTAAAAGTCACAGCTGTGTTCGGGGATATGCCTGTTGCTTCGCATTTTCATTTTGATATTCTCATTGCTATGGCTGGCCTGAACGAAGCACAGCAACCCAACTTTTTGAGCAACAACTTCAATACATATCTTTTATTAAAGCCCGGGACTGATGCAAAAAGTCTTGAGGCAAAATTTCCCGCATTTATTCAAAAGCATATGGGTGCTCAGGCTACTGCTATACTTGGCGAAGAGTTTACAATGGAAAAATTCAGGGCTGGCGGTAACATTTGGGAGTACACATTAATGCCTTTAACCGATATCCATTTGCGCTCTGACTTAACGGCTGAGCTTGGGCCTAATGGAGATATTACGTATGTGTATTTGTTTTCTGCGGTTGCGTTATTCATCCTCAGCATCGCATGTATCAACTTTATGAATCTTTCTACTGCACGTTCGGCAAACAGAGCAAAGGAAGTTGGTGTACGCAAAGTAATGGGATCGTTACGCTCGCATCTTGTCCGGCAATTTTTGCTCGAATCCATTTTATTAAGCCTGGGGTCATTTCTCCTTGCTATTGCTTTGGCCTGGGTGTTCCTTCCCATCTTTAATTCCATTTCGCAGAAGAATCTTGTCCTGCCATTAGCAGAGCCGATGTTTTATTTATTGCTAGGCGGTGCCTCTGCATTTATTGGAATTCTTGCAGGACTTTATCCCTCGTTTTTTCTTTCGGCATTCAAACCGGTCAATGTTTTAAAGGGTAACGTTGCGCTGGGCATGCGAAGTGGCTGGATCAGAAGCTCGCTTGTTGTCTTTCAGTTTGTGATCTCCATTTTTCTCGTCATCGCAACAATTACGGTTAACCGTCAGCTGAATTATATCCAGAATAAAAAGATCGGCTTTGAAAAAGATCAGGTATTAATCATCAATGACGCATATGCATTGGGCAAGAATGCGCAGACATTCAAAGACGAGGTTTCCAAAAACAGCTTTATTAAAAGCGGTAGCCTTTCGGGATTTCTTCCCGTATCTGGCGGCTGGCGCAGTGATAATACTTATTGGCCAACCGGCAGCGAGCCAACCGAAGAAACCATGGTGGGAATGCAAACCTGGGATGTTGATTATGAATATGTGAAAACCATGGGGATGAGAATTGTTGAGGGCCGCGACTTCTCTGCAGATTTTCCATCGGATTCATCCGCTATTGTCATTAATCAATCGGCTTTAAAATTTTTCAATTATGAAAAAGATCCGATTGGAAAGCAGATCAGTACATTCGACAATAATAATCCGGATGGTTCCCCAAACAAAAACTCGCTCAAAACGTGGACGATCATCGGAGTTGTAGAAGACTTTCATTTTGAATCATTAAAACAAAACATCTCTCCGCTTGCGCTCTTTCTGGAAAAAAACAATGGAACAGTAATTTTCAGATTCGAGGCTGCCAATTCTCAGGATGTTATTAACTCGGTTGAGAAGACCTGGAAAGAGTTAGCTCCCGGACAACCCTTTCAATATTCTTTCCTGGATGAAGACTTTGGCCGGATGTATTCTTCTGAGCAACGATTAGGAAACACGTTCGCTGTGTTTGCCAGCCTTGCGATCATCATTGCGTGTTTAGGATTGTTTGCACTTACATCTTTTACAGCCGAACAACGCACGAAGGAAATTGGTATTCGAAAAGTTTTGGGTGCTTCGGTTAGCAGTATTGTTGTTTTGCTTTCAAAAGAATTCGGAAAGCTTATCGTGATTGCCTTTGTGTTGGCTGCTCCGCTTGCGTGGTATGCCATCAACTGGTGGCTGAAAAGCTATACGTATAAAGTTGAAATTGGAATTCTGGTTTATGTTGCTGCAGGCTTCTTTGCTTTTGCCATTGCCTGGCTTACGATGAGTTATCAATCCATCCGTGCAGCAAGAAACAATCCGGTTACATCGTTGCGAAGCGAATGATCAAGCTTTAAAATTAACGTCATGTTGAGCGGTAGCGAAACATCCCATTATTCAGCTCTTGTAAATGGGGATTCTTCGCTATGCTCAGAATGAAGGTTCTTGTTCTAACTCTGCGGAACGGGTGTTTCTTTGAAATCCCCGCGAAGCGTTCTGAATCTTTTACGAGCTTCAGCGGCAAACACTGATCCCGGATATTTATCCAAAAAGTTTCTATAGATCTCCATTGCCTTGGCGCTATCATTCAGGTGGCGCTCATAAATTTCACCTTGCATGAAATAGGCATCGTCAACCAGGATATCATCCGGGTAATCGTCTATGATCTTCTGAAGAAGCTGTAGGGATTCTTTAAACTCTCCGCGCTCCATGCGGATGTTTGCTTCCAGCCAATACACATCATCCAGAATAGTTTGATTTGAAAATGGAATTCTTGTAGAAGAGTCGCGCACAGCTGATGTTCCTTCCTTCAAAAGCTTCAATGCCTGTAACGCTTCCTCTTTTTTGTTTTGATACAACAAGAGCTCGATTTGCGCATACGCTTTAAGCGCTTCACCTGCAGAGTCAAAAGCAATGTTCTCTTTGATGCGCATGCTCAGTTCCATCGCGTCATTGGCTATCTCACGTGTTGTAGCTTCTTTCAAAATATCGAGATGTTCCTGTGCGAGCAGGAAGTCACCTTTGTAATACGACAGCTTGGCGTTTTTGAGCTTCGCTTCATACCCAACCGGATTTTCCTGCAGCAGCTTTTCTACTTGCGAATACAGTAAGGTTGATTCCCACGGTTCTCCTTTCAACAAATAGATATCCCCCAGGTCAAGCTTTACTTTCGATTTTAGCTGCAGACTTATCCTCGGGTTTTTCACTAAATCATCCAGTAAGCTGATTGCCTTATCTTTTTCATCCAGGTAGGTTGCATATAAAATGGCCTCGTTACGCTGAGCTTCGAGCGAGTTAACATTCTCCGGATATTTGGAGACGAATTGATGGTAGTCTGTCACTAATTGTTTTACCGAATCTGCATTAACCGGAAAAGAATTTTTAATTCTTGCTTCGCGGGTACGCATCAGCCCGAGTTGTGCCTGCAAAAAATATGGCCCGTTCGGGTATTCCCGGATCACATATGAGTACCCTTTAATAGCAGTTTCGTAGTCATCATTATCAAGTGAAACTTTAGCAATCTCCAGCGTTTTTTCGCCAAGCTTTTTATACCTGCGATCGTATGCGCGCGCCTGAATAAACGAGGCTCCGAAATTTTTTTGCTGCATCGTTACCCAGATGAGCAAGT
>CAZHQP010000268.1:0-4284 GCA_964534735.1 uncultured Roseivirgaceae bacterium | reverse complement strand
TCGGTGTCAAACGAAAGAATGCCGGTTCTTACCTGCTGAACAACTGAATTGAGATGCTGAAGGACTTCCGATCACGGGTAATACTGCGCACAATTTTTCTGTCGCTTACCATGGCGCTTGCCCTCTACATGATCGGCAAGACAAATATGCTCTTTGCGGCTATTCTCACCTGTCTGATTATCATCTTCCAAATTGCAGAGATCTTTCACTTCGTCAGTCAGACAAACCGGAAACTCACGCGCTTCCTCGAATCAGTAAAGTATTCTGATTTTCTGTCAGGCTTTACAGCCGACAACAAGCTTGGCAAAAGCTTTAAAGATTTGAATATCTCTTTCAATGAAGTACTGGAGGCATTCCGGAAAGCACGTTCTGAGAAAGAAGAGCATTGGCAATATCTCAATACAGTTGTTCAGCAGGTAAGAACCGGCATTCTTTCGTTTGACACCGATGGGACCATCCAGTTGATCAACATGAATGCCCGCAAGTTTATCAATATTCAAAACATCAAAAATATTGACGAATTGAAGGAAGTAAACTACAAGCTACACTACATTCTTACGCATACCGAATCAGGTAAAAGCTCATTGTATAAAGATGCAAGTGACTTTCAGCTCACCATCCAGGCAACTGAATTGCGCATTCGCGGAGCGGATGTTAAGCTTTTAACGATGCAGAACATACAGCCTGAGTTACAGAAACAAGAGCTCGAAGCCTGGCAAAACCTGACGCGCGTACTCCGGCATGAGATCATGAATTCGATTACCCCTATTTCCTCCCTTACGTCAACGCTAAAAGATATCCTGGAATATGACCTAACCCAAAAAGAAGGTCATTACGAATTAAAGCAGGAAGGCGCTGAAGATCTGAAGGAAGGATTGAGCACGATTGAAAATCGCAGTAAGGGATTGATCAAGTTTATTGATGCATACCGTGAGTATACATCACTGCCTAATCCCAAGATCAAAACCATTCTTCTGAAGAATATGATTGAAAAGGTTTCGATGCTGATGCGCCAGGAAATGAAAAACCACCAGGTTGAATTTCACTATTCTTGCAACTCAGAGTATTTAACACTTCAGGTAGACGAAGAAATGATCGAGCAGGTACTCATTAACCTTCTGAAAAATTCTGCCGAAGCAGTTTCACATCGAGAAAATGCACGGGTTGATTTGATCGGGCGATACGATGGAGCGAATATAAAGATAGAAGTAATCGATAATGGTACCGGCATCATCCCGGAAGCCATTGAACGCATTTTCGTACCATTCTACACAACAAAAAAAACCGGTTCCGGAATTGGATTAAGCTTATCACGGCAAATCATGCAATTACATAATGGTACGCTGACGGTCGAATCGGAGCCTGATGTGAAGACGATATTCACAATGAAATTTTAAAAAAGAGATCTTATCTGCGCTGCCTTTGACATCGTGCCGTAAGGAATATTTTGACATAGAAAAAGCCACCCTTATGAGGTGGCTTCATCTTTATAAAACAATATCTTATTCCCAGGTAAAGGTCTTTTTGCTTTTAGCAGCTTTGCCTGATGGTAATCTTGTCCCGCCATCTACAATTAGATCTACCGTACCTTTATAATTTCCTTTTATTTCTCCTTCAACAAATTCTTCATCTGTAGTTTCAGTCTCAGAAGTAAAGATGTCAAAATTAAATGTTATGGTATATTTCTCGCCTGACTTAACAACCTTAACGGAACCTCTATAGGCCGCATAATAAACATCCGGACCATCTATAGTCAGGTTAGAATACACTTCAAAATAGTCGATATCACCAACTTCAGAGTTAAGCTTGAGATTGTACGTTCCGTCTTTTAATTCAGTAAGAGATTTTGAAATCAATCCGAATCTGACCATATCTCCAGCCCCCGACAGCGCACCGGTTTCATTCATCGTTAGTCCATCACTTAACAGAAAAATCTCGTGATAGCTGTACTCGCCAAATTCATCATTTATATTTAATTCTGATCCGATGTGTGCTTCTGTGAACTTAATAGTTTCACCATCGAGCTTAACCTGATTGTTTGGTGCAGCTTCTTTATCATCTCCACCACAGGAGGCAAGGATTAAAGCAGCACAAAAAATAAAAGTAAGCTTTGAGAAAAGAGTAAATTTCTTCATGTTAATCGGGGTTAAAAAAATTTTGAGTTAATAAAATAAGAAAATCAAAATTAATGCTTCCCGGTGATTATTCTAAGAAATCGTCCCACTCATTTCCATGATGCCCTGAAAGTTCTTTCAAAAACAATGCATATGTTGGCTTATGGGGTTTTTTACGAAGTGGCATTTGTGCCTGGTCAGGTGTATAATTCCCCTTTTTTGCGTTACATTTTTTACAGGCCGTAATCAGGTTCGACCAGGTATGAAGACCGCCCTTTGAGCTCGGTATGATATGATCAAGCGTAAGCTCTTTACGCGTTCCGCAATACTGGCACTCAAAATTATCGCGCTTAAAAACATTCTGCCGGGTAAGTGTAACGCCTTTGTAAGGAGCATTAACATACCGGTTCAGCCGGATCACGGAAGGCATGGGAAATGTCATGGTCACTGAATGGATTTTATATCCATTGGCAGGCCTTATCATTTCACTTTTGTTAAGGTACACCAGGATAAAGGCACGCTCGACTGAACAGACCATGAGCGGGCTGGAATCCTGATTTAATACCAAAACACGATTGTTCATGATTGGAAAGATAACGGCAATCTTTCAGACATCCAAGCACTTAAGTCTGCCAAATGCAGAATGTTATTCAGTTAAAATCCGCCTTGCCTGAACAAAAGCGTGCGTATAAACTCTTGACTCGGAGTTAAGAATTCCCTCTTCATTTAGATGATCGATCCGCACTTTGCCCGATGCATGGATAATCTTATCGTCTCCCAGAAAAATACCGACATGAGAGATTTTAGCTTCTTTGGAAGCGAAGAAAGCGAGGTCACCAGGCTGAAGATCTTTCAGCTCAACCGCTTTTCCCTGTTTGGCTTGTTGTAATGAATCACGCAAAAGTTTGTAGCCGTTGATCTTAAAGACCATTTGAACGAAGCCGGAGCAATCTATCCCGAACGGGCTCTTTCCACCCCATTGATAAGGAGCATTGAGGTATTTTTTAGCAGTGATTTTTAAAAATTCAGCATCGCGCTTTTGACCCAGGCTTTTTGATTCACCGTTAAACGCAAATTGCTCTTCCATTTTAAATAATTCCGATCCGGAGATCGGAATTATGCTTCCCATTAAAATCGCCAGTGGGCTTTTATTATACAGGATGCTGGTGGTTACATCGGTTGAGATCTTAAAATCAGCGCGGTTGATATACTCAAAATGATCTTTGGTAATAGAATGATGCTGTTTTGCATCAATCCAGCCTTCGTACTGATCAAAATGGATTTTTATCTTCAGCCATTTTTTATCCTTGCTTGCTGATTCAACTTCGTAGTGCTCACCAAATAATAACTGCGTAGTCAGCTCTGCTCTATCACTGGCTTCGGCCCGAACCGAAACGAGGCTCAGGCGACATACTCCAAAATCTATACTTTCCGTGCTCACAGCTTTTCAAATCTTGAGTTTGCTAAGCTCACGTTTGGCATCACGGTCTTTAATCGTATTGCGCTTATCGTGAAGCTTTTTACCGCGACCGATTGCTATTTCTAATTTAGCATACCCACGCTCATTAATAAACAACCGGGTAGGTATTAAGGTTAAGCCTTTCTCCTCTACCCTTTTTGAAAGTTTGATCAGTTCCGTGCGCTTCAATAGTAATTTTCGTTCACGCTGCGCTTCATGGTTGTAATGCGTGCCTTGCGCATATTGATCAATCGTGACACCCTTCGTATACAATTCACCGTTGTTGAAATAGCAGTAACCATCCTGCAAATTCACTTTTCCTTCACGGATGGATTTAATCTCCGTTCCCCTCAGCACGATGCCCGCGACATACTTATCCAGCAATTCAAACTCAAAGCCTGCCTGTCGGTTGCGAATATTAATATCGTTCGAAAATCGTTTATTCATGAAGGTTTTATGAAGAGCTTACCGATCTTTTCACGGCTTAAAATCTTTTGCCCGGTTCTTCCGGATGCAATAATACGGCCATTTACCGTGGCTTCAAAAGAGCAGATGATCTCATGGTTTTCAATGCGTTCAACTGTTGCTGTGAAAACAATTTCTTCTCCAACGAAAGCCGGTGCTTTGTGATCAATTGACAAATGTGTGCCAATTCCTTCCTCGTGCGGTTCGCGCATCTCGAGAACAAACTGCCGCGTTGCCCATTCAGTT
>CAZHQP010000267.1:0-4299 GCA_964534735.1 uncultured Roseivirgaceae bacterium | reverse complement strand
TTGGTCTTATGTTTACAGTTTAAAGCGACTATTTTGATCGATAAAACCGCGTCCGAATATAAACAGGTCATTGATATTTGTAAGACTTTGTTCGCGAAGAAAACCCGCGATTATGGCACTGCGTGGAGAATTTTGAGACTTCCGTCAATTACCGATCAGATATTCATCAAGGCACAGCGCATTCGCAGCATTCAGGAAAAGGGAGCGCAGAAAATTGACGACCCGATCACCGATGAGTTTATCGGGATTATCAATTACTGCATAATCGCGCTGATGCAGATCGAATTATCGGCCTCACAGGAAACTGAAATGACGTTTGAGCAGCTTGAACCGATTTACGATAAAAATGTAAACGAAACCTTTTTGCTGCAGCAGGATAAAAATCACGATTATGGCGAGGCCTGGCGCGATATGCGGGTGAGCTCGATCACCGACATAATTCTTATGAAATTGTTAAGGGTGAAACAAATTGAAGACAATCAGGGTAAAACACTGGTGAGCGAAGGCGTAAAAGCCAATTATCAGGACATGATCAACTACGCTGTTTTTGCAATGATTCTTCTGTCAAAGGCTAACGGTCGACAGTCGACAGATAAGAGTAATTAAGTTATGCCATTTAAGTTTGAGAAATTGGAGGTGTGGCAAGAGTCAATTGAATTGACTAAACTGGTTCATGATGTAACCTTAAAATTTCCAAAGGAAGAACTTTATATTTTAACTTCTCACCCTTAGAAATACACTAAACTAAACTGTTGACTGTTGAACAGTCAACTGTGGACTAAATTATGCTAAGAAATATACTCGACCAGTTTTCCCGATTCTTTGTAGGCGGACTGTTCATTTTCTCCGGACTGATCAAATTAAATGACCCGGTTGGTACCGAGATCAAGATGCACGAATACTTCGAAGTATTCGCGAATGACTTCGCGTCATTCTTTAAAGTATTCATTCCGTATGCATTGGAGATCGGTTTCATCATGGTGGTGCTTGAAATCGTGCTGGGCGTTGCCTTGCTGATCAATTATCGCATGAACATCACCACGAAAATTCTTTTGGTGCTGCTGCTGTTCTTTACATTCTTAACGTTCTATTCTGCAGCATTTAATAAGGTTACCGATTGTGGCTGCTTTGGCGATGCAATTAAATTAACCCCGTGGCAATCCTTCACCAAAGACATAATTCTTTTAGTATTTGTGCTGCATCTGGTGTGGCATCATAAACGCTATGAGCCCGTACTTCGAACCCGCGAAGGTCACGCAGTGATTATTGTAGTTACGCTTCTTAGTACGTTTTTGGGAGTGTATGCAATCCGTCATTTGCCGTTTATTGATTTTCGGGCATACCGGATTGGCAACAACATCCCCACGCAGATGAAAGCGGAAGAGCAGCCAATCATTGAATACGTCTTTGAAAAAGATGGGAAGGAAGTAAGTTCTCAAACCTTTTTAACAGACGGCTATACCTACAAAAGTTCGCGTGTTCTCAATGAGTCCAAAGCTACCCCGAAGATCACAGACTTTTCAGTATCCAGCCCGGAAGGAGAAGATCTTACCCAGCAAACCTTTACCGGTATTAAGTTGCTCATCATTATGTATGACATTAAGAAAGCATCTGTAAATAATATTGAAGAGCTTCGGGACCTTACAAAATCGTTGGAGGGGAAAGTAGATATGATGATCTTAACCTCGTCACCTGCGGAAGAGGTTGACGCATTCCGGCACCAGTATCAATTAGGTGTCCCGTATTTCTTTACGGATGCTACCGTATTAAAAACCATTGTGCGCTCCAATCCAGGACTTACATTGTGGGTTAACGGAACAGTGAAAGGAATGTGGCATCACAACGACACGCCTGATGCAGCCGAAGTGCTTGAGCTGGCTAATTAAATAGGATGAAGCTTTACCTTGTTGGCTTACCGGGTTCAGGAAAAAGCTCGTTTGGAAAGCAGCTGGCGAGTGAAGCAAAGCTGCCTTTCATTGATCTGGATCAGGTTATTGAGCAGGAAAGCGGAATGGCTGTAAGCCGGATATTTTCAGAAAAGGGCGAAGATTATTTCAGAAATCTTGAAGCAGTTACTTTGCGCCAGCAAAGCAAAAAACCTGAATTTGTAATGGCTTGCGGAGGTGGAACTCCCTGCTTCAACAATAACATGAAATTCATAAACGGAACGGGAAAGAGTATTTTTTTAAATACTCCGATCACTGAAATAATAAGCCGGCTTAATTCAACGGAGCAGCAGTTGCGTCCATTATTACTGGAAGATCGTCAACAATCGCTGGAGGAAAAGCTAAAAGCTTTAACTGAAAAAAGACTCAGTTTCTATCAACAGGCAAACTTGATAGTAGATAATTCGGTTTCGGCAACCGAAGTACTTTATAAGCTTTCTAAAAGCTAAAGCCTACTGTAAGCATTGCACTGTTCAGTGTATTCTTTAGGCGTGCGGTTGGCCCAACTGAATTTCCGTTTCCATCATCCACAGAATATGGGCTATATGAAGAATTATACCTTGTTGCCAGCCACGTAGCATCAATAAAGAACTTCTGCAGCTTAACACCCACACCGGCACTAGCCGTGGTAATATTTCCGCCCGCGTTAAAATTGCTTTTATAAGGATTATTCTGAACATTATATCCTGCCCGAATCCGGAAAATATCCAACCGGCCTTCTGCGCCAAACCGATAATTTACGGTGTTCTTGTAATAGTATTTGATGTCATTATTATCGGGCTTGAACGAAACGCCCGGAGTGTCAGAGTTGTATTTTGCTTTCCCATAGTTAACAAACTCAACATCCCCTGATACAAGGCCATATTTTCCCAGGAAAAAAGCAAGCCCGGTGCTGAGCTTCGTTGGGGTAACAATATTGTATTCAGATACAATTGGATTAGATGATTCATCCTGATTGCTTCTTGTATTCCAGTTAGCTCTCTGGCGTGCGCTATACGTATCGGTCAGAACATAATACGTAGGAGTTACGAGCGAAACCCCCACCTGTGCGAAATCAACAAACCGATAAATAAATCCGAGAGTAAGGTTGATACCTGAACCATCGATCTCGATTGTTTCATCCAATCTCAGATCATCAAGCGGTGATTGATACGGGCTGCTGAACGAATAATCAGATTCACTGTAGGAGGAGGTAAACTTATAGCGTAGCGTAGTCAATCCAAGAGATGCTCCGAAAAAGAATTTGTCCTTAATATTTCCGCCATAGGCAAATGACCATTGATATTGTGCTCCGCGAACATTTACCCGGCCATGGCGATTGAGGCTGCGCACTTCATCGGTTCCAACTGTATCCAGCTCTGAAAAATAATTTACATAATCAGTAGGAAGAACAGGCGAAGCATTGTCGGGATTCTCGTTATAGGGTGTAATCAGGTAAGTAAGATATGCAAGCCCTTCGGGAGCATCATAGTTTAACAGCGGGGTATCATCGTACGGACTTGGCAATGCATCAATCGAATATCCCTGCGCCATTTGTTCAAAATAATCTATAATCGAAGTTGCGTTGTCATTGGCGCCATACTGAAACGTATTATGAAAGTCATTGATACGTGACATGCTGATGCCAAATGATCCGCCCAGAAATCCGCCCATTTCACGCGGGCTGTGGTGTACATAGCTTAATCCGGGAATGTTAAATACCGTTTTAGAATCGGTCATTCCCGTCCCGAGGTGCTGAGAATCTGAGTTGTAGAAATTCAAGCCCGGGCTAAACGTAAACTCTGAGCGATTATACATGCCAAGGCCGGCAGGGTTTGATAACGCTGAACTGAAGTCTCCGCCTAAAGCGACCTGTGCTCCACCCATCGCCTGGATACGTGCACTTCCTCCTGGCCGGGTGCGGCTGAACAAAAGTGCATTTTCAACAAAGCCTTGTGACCATGCTTCGGTACAAAAGAACATGAGAATAACACCAAGGCTTATTTTGAAAGACCTCATACCTGTTTTTGATTAAAAAGTAAACCTAATTTCTTCCTCTCGGACGCGGGCTTGAGCCGCCTCCTCCGCCACCCGATGATCCGCCACTGCTTCTGGAAGGTGAAGATGGAGGTGAGTACGAAGGCGAGCTGTGACCTGATGATGGTGAGTTGAAATCACGCGACCTTGAAGACTCACGCTGCGCAGGAGCCGAGAAAAAATCCCGTGAGTTGCCATTATTGGAAGGTCTCGTGTACGATGGGCTCGTAGAAGAATTGTCAAACAATGAAGTTCTTCTTGCCGGCCTTACATAATAATCTGCCTGTGGCTGACGCGATCTTGTTCTTCCACTTGTAACCGTTCCTGAATTAGTATT
>CAZHQP010000266.1:0-4316 GCA_964534735.1 uncultured Roseivirgaceae bacterium | reverse complement strand
GATTAGTACCTCGCCTTCCCGGGCATCGTATAACCTCGCAATCAGATTCGAAATCTGGTAGAGCAATTTCACTTCGCCAACCCAGTCGGCCTTTACCTTATGAGAATAGTACTGAGCTGTGCTAGGTTGAAATTCATGGAAAAGTTCACTGTAATACTTGCTGTAAAGTCCGCTTGCTGATCTTCCAAAATCGGCTGCTACAGCAAAATGCTTATTCGCATAAAACTTGTAGGTAAGCGCGAACGGGTCACCCACTTTTACTCCAATGCCATGATACGGAAAGCCGGTATCTTCAAAAACCGGACATACAACACGTGCCTTTGAACGCGACATGCGGATAGGAGGTCTGTTGTTTGCCGACTTTGTATAAGTACTCCGACCACCGCCCTTGGACCGCTGTGCATGAACACATACTGTCATCAGAAGGCATAAAAGAGCCGTTAAAGCGATTTTTGTAAAGCGCATTAAAGCAAATATAATCCTTTTGTCTATACCAGCTTAGGAATCAGGCAATTTAGGCGGTGGGTGTCAAACAAACTCTTTATACTGCATTTTGTATAGTTGAGTATAGAATCCTTCTTTCTGCAACAGATTCTCATGGTTGCCGGATTCCTTGATCTCACCTTTATCCAGTACGGTAATGTTATCTGCCTTTTGGATGGTTGACAGGCGATGTGCAATCACAATCGAAGTTCTGCCTGTCATCATTTTCTCGATTGCGTTCTGGATCATGTGTTCCGTTTCGGTATCTACTGATGAAGTCGCTTCATCAAGCACCAGGATTTTTGGGTTATATACCATGGCACGGATGAAGGAGATAAGCTGCCGTTGACCTACGGATAGCGTTGAGCCCCGTTCCATAACATTATAGGAAAGCTGGCCAGGCAGTCGCTCAATGAATTTGCGGGCGCCCACCAGGTCAGCCGCATGCCAAACCATTTCCTCGGTTACATCCGGATTACCGAGCGTTATATTTTTAAAAATTGAATCACTAAAAAGAAATACGTCCTGTAAGACAACGCCAATGTTCCTGCGTAAGAAACCAAGATCGTAATCGCGAATATCGACACCATCCACTTTAATCGAGCCGTGATTAATCTCGTAAAAACGGCTTAATAAATTTATCACCGATGATTTACCCGCACCCGTTGCCCCAACCAAAGCAACTGTTTCTCCGGCTTTGATATCGAGGTTAATATTTTTCAGAACATACTCTTCTTCAACATATGCAAACGAAACATTATCAAATTTTACTTCGCCTCTGATTGTTTCAGGCTTATACGTTCCATCCTGCTGAACGTCTTCCTGGCTGTCGAGCAGGTTAAGAATCCGGGACGAGCTGACAATCCCCATTTGCAAGGTATTGTACCGGTCAGCAATCATCCGGATTGGCCGGAAGAACATCTGGATATACATGATGAAGGCGATGAGCTTACCGACCGTCATGCCTGTTGTTTCGGCTGCCGCAATGATTTCCGCTACCGGGAAATAAATGGAGTAGTACAAAACAGAGCGCAGGTTGGATTGCCGATGCTCTTCATTAATAGCCTTGAATTTTTCGAACTCACGATTTTCGCTGCCGAAGATCTGCACGATGTTCATCCCGGTAATATGTTCCTGCACAAACGTATTCAGGTTTGCCACGGCATTTCGCACATCATTAAACGCAACCTTGATCTTCTCCTTGAAGATATAGGTTGAGATCAGCATCAGCGGTAAGGTGGCCAGGCTTAACAAGGTTAACCGCCAGTCGATATAAAACATGACTGCCACAATGAAAATGATTTGCAACAGATCGCTAACGATCGCTGCCAGGCCTTCGCTGAACACATCCGCCAGGGTTTCTACATCCGAAATGGTACGCGTAACCAGCCGGCCGATCGGAGTTTTATCAAAGAACCTGAGCCTTAAATTAACCAGATGCTCATACAGTTTTGTCCGGATGTCGCGAATTACCTGTTGTCCGAGCCAGCCCGACATATATGTATGGATGTATTCCATAAACGCCTGGCCAACCAGCATCACCAACAACAGAAGTATCATATATACCATTTGCGGATAGTCGCCCGTGGCAACATCATGATCAATCGTATACTGAATCAGGATTGGTCGTAACGGTGCCAGTATGCCAATCATAAAGGTTAGCAGAATGACGAGGTAGAATCTTTTCTTATACGGCATTACAAACTTCATCAGGCGCTTAAGCACGTTGAAGTCGATGATATTACCACTGGTTGCCTTGTCTGCTTCCATCTGTTTGCTGCGTAAGCCGACTTGCTTACCTTATAAAAATTGATGAAGGGTATTTCACCTTCGTTAAATACAATCCTTCTGGCGGAACGTTTTGTCCGGCTTTTCTTCGGTCCCTGCTGTTGATAATTGCCTGGAAATCCTTTATCGTCATCTTTCCGGTTCCAACATTCAGTAATGTTCCAACCACTGCGCGGACCATGCCTCGTAAAAAACGATTTGCTGTAATCACAAATTCAAGCTGATCATTTTTTTGCTTCCATTCCGCTTTTGTGATATCGCACAAAAAATGATTCACATTCGTTTTTACCTTGCTGAAGCTTTGAAAATCATGTTCGCCTAATAATAACGCAGCCGCCTTGTTCATGGTTGGCACATCAGCCGATTTAAAATAATGCAGCGCTAATCCATCCAGTAACGGATCTTTCCTAAGCGTTATTCGGTAGTGATAGGTTCTGGAAAAAGCATCGAAGCGCGCGCTGGCTTCAGGCTTTACTTTCCGGATGGATTGAATGGAAATGTCTTTCGGGAGCAGCACATTCAGGCGATGCTGAAAATCTGCCAGAATAATATTTTTCTTAATATCTGCATGAAAGAACTGCTGTTCGCAATGAACACCCGCATCGGTACGGCCACTGCCGATGATCTCAATTTTTTCGCCTGTTAATTTTGCGAGTGCATCCTCCACCACTTCCTGAACCGTTACGGCATTGTGCTGCGTTTGCCAGCCACTGTAGTTTGTTCCTTTGTATGCTATCTCGAAAAAGTAACGCATCAATTTACGGCCTCATAGATAATTGCTGCTCCTTGCCCCACTCCGATGCACATCGTAGCTAAACCATGCTTCACATTTCGCTTTTGCATTTCGTGAATAAGCGTAGCGCTGATGCGCACTCCGCTGCAACCGAGCGGATGCCCGATGGCAATCGCTCCGCCATTAACGTTTACAATTTCAGGATTCAATTCCAGATCTTTTATACAGGCTAATGACTGTGATGCAAATGCTTCGTTCAATTCAATCAAACCCAGGTCAGAAGCTTTCAAGCCTGCGCGCTTTAAAGCTTTTTGTGTGGCAGGTACCGGTCCGATCCCCATATGTGCAGGCTCAACCCCGGCAACAGCCATAGAAACAATCCTGGCGATTGGTTTAAGATTATACTTAACAACAACATCCTCGCTCACGATCATGCTCGCGGCTGCGCCATCATTTATTCCGGAAGAGTTTCCGGCTGTTACAGTACCGTTTTCTTTAAAGGCCGGCTTCAATGCGGCAAGCTTTTCGGGTGAAGTTACACGCGGATGCTCGTCTTTATCAAAAATTGCAATCTCTCCTTTTCCTTTCGATACCGGAACCGCCACTAACTCCTCTTTAAACTTACCTGCTTCAAATGCTTTTTGATATTTCATTTGAGACTGAAGCGCGAATTCGTCTTGTGCTTCGCGGCTGATCTTCCATTTCTCAGCAACATTCTCGGCTGTTTCTCCCATTGAATACGGATGGTATAATTTCGAAAGCTTTGAGTTGATAAATCTCCAGCCCATCGTTGTATCAAATATTTCCGCTTTGCGGGAAAATGCTTCGTCTGCTTTAGGCATCACGAATGGCGCCCGGCTCATGCTCTCTACACCGGAAGCAATGAACACATCTCCGTTTCCGGTCATGATGCCTTGCGCTGCATCCATAATCGCTTGTAAGCCGGAGGCACAAAGTCTGTTTACAGTAACTCCACCAATGTTTATGGGTAGCCCTGCAAGCAATAATGCCATACGTGCGACATTCCGGTTATCTTCACCGGATTGATTGGCTGCGCCCGCAATAACATCTTCAATAAGCGCTGGATCGATTGATTTATTCCGTTCTACCAGTGTCTTAATTGCGTGTGCTAATAAGTCGTCCGGACGAACGCCCGCTAATGCACCCGCATATTTGCCAATCGGTGTGCGAAGAATATCAACAATGTAGGCGGTTTTCATATCATTCAAGCCTTGCCGGAATTAAAAGCATCGGTCGGATTTTGTAGTTTTGCCGGCAAGTTAAATGAACCTCAATATGTGGCAAAGAATTC
>CAZHQP010000265.1:0-4319 GCA_964534735.1 uncultured Roseivirgaceae bacterium | reverse complement strand
TGTTCTCGATGGGTAAAGTTTTTCAAAGCAAAGGATACAAAACTGAATATATCTATGGCGGGTATGGCTACTTCGATAATATGAATTACTTTTTCAGTAACAACGGCTATGACGTGATTGACCGGACTGCGATCCGGGATGAGGATATTGACTATGAAAATATCTGGGGCGTTGCCGATGAAAATCTCTTCGAGTTGGCATTGAAAGAGCTTGACGTCAACACGAAAGATAAACCCGTCTTCGCGCATGTGATGACAACCTCCAATCACCGGCCTTTTACCTACCCGGATGGAAGGATTGACATTCCCTCACACACCGGACGAAAGGGGGCCGTAAAATATACCGACTATGCTATTGGAAAATTTATCAAAGAAGCTTCCTTGCATCCCTGGTTCAGCAATACTGTTTTTGTAATCGTGGCCGATCATTGCGCTTCCAGTGCCGGGAAAACCGAAATGCCGGTGAGCAAATATCATATTCCGATGCTGATCTATTCTCCCAAACATATTGAACCGGGTGTAATGAATCGATTAATGAGCCAGATCGATGTTGGCCCGACTTTGCTCGGTCTCCTGAACTTTTCCTACACCAGTAAATTCTTTGGGTATGATATGTACCAGCTTGAACAAGGCCGGGAGCGGGCGTTCATCAGTACGTATCAAAGCCTTGGCTACCTGACTAATGATGGGCTTATTGTATTATCTCCCCAGTTCAAAACAGAATCGTTCAGGCTGCTCGCAGGAAAGGATCCGGTTGCATCGGATAATCAGGAACAGATCCGGTCTGCGATTTCATGGTATCAATCAGCCAGCTATTCATTCAAACATGGTTTGCTGAAATAATTGATAAAGCGTTATTTATCACAATATTGCTTCAGAAAGTCTTCAGAATTATCATATAAGCTTGTAGTCCACGCAGTTAAACAAATTATTGACGCATTGTTTCATTCTCAATGAAGATACTCATTATAGAAGACGAGCAATCACTTGTTAAAAGCATGGCCCAGTATTTACGCCAGGAAAGCTACGTTTGTGAAATCGCGTATACTGCCCGCGAAGCCCATGAAAAGATCCTGCTGTTCGAGTATGACTGCATTCTGCTGGACATTAACCTGCCTGACGGCAATGGGTTAAAAATCCTGGAAACATTAAAAGCAAGTAACAAAACCGATGGAGTAATCATCATTACGGCAAAAAACTCACTCGATGATAAAGTCCTCGGGCTCAATCTTGGTGCAGACGATTATTTGTCCAAACCGTTTTTCCTGCCTGAACTGGTAGCCCGCGTGTCAGCTGTTATCCGAAGAAAGCGTTTTGATGGTAACACAAAGATCACCTTTCATGAGATCACAGTAGACTTACTGGGCAAAACCGTTCATGTAGACAGCCAGGCACTGGACCTGACCCGGAGAGAGTATGATCTGCTGGTATTTTTAATTGCGAACAAGAACCGGGTTGTTTCCAAGAATGCGATAGCTGAGCATCTTTCAGGTGACGATGCTGAATTGCTTGATAAATTTGATTTCATTTACACACACATCAAGAATCTGAAAAAGAAGCTGGCGGAAGCAGGGTCAGCTGATTACATCCAAACGGTTTATGGATTAGGTTATAAATTTGCCACATGAGGTTATTACAGGTAAGCCTTCGCAGTCTGCTGCTGTACTCCTTGTTGCTGGTACTGGTGAGCATACCGGTTTCGCTGATTTCAATCAGTGCAATTCTGAATCATGAAGTGGATGAAACACTTGTTATGCAATCCGATCAGTTCTTAAAGCACGTCAGGCAATTTGAATACCTTGATGACCTTGCCCGCGACCTGGTCGTTCTTGATCAGCTTACCTATAACGTCCATATTAAACCGGCACCCGGAGCAATACCCGGGCAAACGTTTGAGTCGGTCCGGATTTACGACAGCCTGGATCAACAGGATCGCCCGTACCGGCAACTATCATCTGTGGTAAACATTCAGAATAAGCCTTACCGGCTAACAATCCTTATTTCACTGGTCGACAACCATGATCTGTTACTGGCGATTGGCCTTGTACAAGCTGTGCTATTGATCGTGCTCGCTGGCGGATTGGTACTAATCAATCGTTCACTTTCCCGTCAGCTCTGGAAACCGTTTTATGATACGCTTAACAAACTGAAAGCGTATGCAGTTGACCGGGATGAAAAGGTTGTGGTGGGAATGACACGCATTTCGGAATTCGATGATCTGAATAAGACAATTGCTGCCTTGACAGAACGAAACCGGAAAATTTTCCTCCAGCAAAAGGAATTTATTGAAGATGCTTCGCACGAACTTCAAACACCACTTGCCGTATTTCAATCACAGCTGGATGTACTCATGCAACAGCCAGGACTCTCTGAAACTACAGCGGATGCCATCGCGGAGCTGGAGAGTACAACTCAGCGCATGAGCCGGCTCAATAAAAATTTGTTGCTGTTAAGTAAAATTGATAACCGTCAATTTACGCACATGGAAGATGTTGCGCTTGACAGTATGGTGCGTGAGCACGTACTCAAGCTGAAACCCAGAATGGAAGAAGCTCGCCTGGCTATCCACGATAAGTATCAGCCGACAAATCTTAATACCAACAGGATACTTACCGAAGTGCTGATAACAAACCTGTTGCATAATGCTATTCTGCATACTTCCCCCGGAGGCGTGATCACGGTCAGCGTTGAGCCGGGTGGATTGACGGTAACAAACACGGGCAAGCCGATGCTGGCATCTGACCGCATCTTCGACCGGTTTCGCAAAGAGAACAACGATACACGCGGTTCAGGTCTTGGGCTCGCAATCGTAAAGAAAATCTGCGAAAGCCTCGGCTACCGGGTCACCTATTTATATGATCGCGGCCAACACATATTTTCGATCATCTTCGGAAACTGAAAAAAAATCACGTATTGGTGGATCATTCCAGGAATTAAGATCGTGCATCGTGCAGAAGTTTACCGGCATGACAGCAAAACTGGTGAGTAACTCCACTCCCGCTATCTGTAAATGTTGCGTTGCCGGTTGCTATACCTCTTCGCAAATACATTTTAGTGCCGGGTAATATTTGTTTCATCAGGAGTTGAATGATCATGCAGTTCGTGTCAGACCTTCACTAATGAAAAAGCATACAAAATTTCAGTTCCGATCTGTTCCACCCGCTCCGTGTACTTTTTGGATTCCTGTGGCGTTCCATCAAATTCTTTTGGATCATCATAAGTAAGCGCAATGCGGGCTATCGCACCCAATACGAGTGGGCAATTCTCATCGGCATGTGAGCAGGTCATTACAGCTGCAAAGTCTTTGTCGTGATTGAACTGATCGTTATACACTTTTGAGAAAGCCGTTACCGGATTAATCCCTTCTGCAAATCTCACCTCGTACACCGGGTTGTCGCTATCCTTTACCTGGATGATATCAAAGCCCGCATCATTCATAGCCTTAACGGCTCTTGAATTAAATGCTGTAGCCTCTGTTCCACCCGAGTAGGATTGAACATTTGGAACTCCGTAATAATACGCAGCTGCCTGTGCCCACAACTGCGCAATGTGGCTTCTTCTTGAATTGTGCGTACAGATAAAGTTTACATAACAGGACGGTTTTGGGAAACCTGCTTTTGAACAAAAGCTACAAGTTTGCCAAGCAGAGCTTTCCGACTTTCCGGTAAGTTCCCGAAGTTAGCTATAAGCCTTGCTGTGGTGGCACTCAGCGAGGAAAGCAAGGGTTTGATTATTTGTTCCGGACTTCTTATTCTGAGCGTCATAAAAATCGCTGTATGCTCTTAGAACTTGATCGTGAAAATATGTATGAAGGTTCTCGTACATGTGATACAAAGATCAGAAAATCGAGTAGCATTTTTTTTCCACATGTGTTCACATCTTGGTAGCGAAAAAAAATCAGGCTGATTTCGCAGCTTTTATAACTAGTACTACGTGGTTCGAATCCTGTACTGCAAAAAAATGTAATAACTCAATTTTTGGGTTCTTGGAAACCGCGTTTCCAAATCGGAAAGGCATAAAAAAACCCATCTTACTAGTAAGATGGGTTTTGTGATGGTAGCCCTAACAGGAACAGTATCGAACACAAGTTTCTCGAAGATTGTCGGAAATTAATGAATTCAAGCTGGAATTCGACAATCCGAAACTTTTGATCCCGGAAGTAAAGCGTTTACGTAAAAAGAGATAGCTGTCGAACTTTTTGGCGTTTTTCCTTGACAACTATCTGCTTCCTTGTGTGACATTCGTACTCAACCATCGCCAATTTGTACAGGGTTTCCCGAATCTCATCAATCTCAGCATCGGAGTAATCCGGCCTGCCGT
>CAZHQP010000264.1:0-4420 GCA_964534735.1 uncultured Roseivirgaceae bacterium | reverse complement strand
CTGGTAAATGGCATTGATTCGCTCTATCTTCAGTATAGCAACGAACAAAAAAATCTGGCAAACAAACAGAAAATTGACTGGCTCAATAATGAACTGAGTCAGATTGAAACTGAAATGGGCGGGTACGAAGATTATTTCGAAAACTTCACGCTGAAAAATAAAACCAGTGATCTGAATGAAGACCTCAGGAAGACAATCAGCCAGATAAACCGGATTGACTCGCAACGATTCGAACTTTCTAAAAGACTAACGGAGATCAATGCACTACTCGACAATGTAGCGGTAGGTGATTTTTACCTGAATAACCTTCAGCGCAGATTATTACCTGACGCGATAAATAAAAATCTCGATAAGCTTCAGCCATTAGTCCTGGATATGGATCGGATGAAGCTTTCGTACAATGAAAGTTCATTCGCATACCGCCAGAAACAAAATGAAATTCAGACTCTGCGTGACGCGCTTTTCAAAGAGCTGTCAAGCCTTAAGGCGGAATGGTTAAAAAGACTTCAGGAATTAAATACAGCCAAGAGCAGATTAGAAGGTGCTTTTGCCAACATGCCAGACAAGAATACCCAATTCAATAAAAAGCAACGGTTTTATAAGCTTAACGAAGAAATTTATCTGACGCTCATGCAGCATAAATCTGAGTTTGAGATTGCGCAGGCAGGCAGTACACCCGATTTCAAGTTATTGTCAACAGCTACATTACCTAAAGTTCCCATCGCTCCGAAGAAATGGATTATTTACGGGATCGGTTTTGTGGCAGGCATTATGCTGAACATTTTTGTTATTGGAATTCTGTATCTCTCCAACAATAAAATTACCAATACGGATGAAGTTGAACTGCTTACCGGAGTTCCGCTTCTGGGTATTGTGCCAAAGCTGCGTAAACAAAACGGATTGGGAATCTACGTATTGGATCATCCCAAATCGATGGTAAGTGAAGCCATGCGAACGTTGTGCACCAACCTGGATTTTTTTAGTGTTAACTCTGCCAAGAAAGTAGTTGCCATTTCATCAACCGTATCGGGTGAAGGAAAATCCTTTATTGCACTAAACCTCGGAGGCATCATGGCCTTGTCGAAGAAAAAAGTTGTGCTGCTCGACCTGGACATGCGCAAACTGAAAAGCAATTCGATTTCTGAGAACATAGATTCAACAAAGGGCGTTAGCACAATCCTGATTCGCAAGAACACCTGGCAGGAATGCATTGTTAATACATCTGTTGAAAATCTGGACTTCATTCCTTCCGGACCGCAGCCGCCCAATCCATCCGAGCTTTTGTTAAACGGAGAGTTTACCACCATGCTGGAAGGATTGAAATCCCATTACGATTTTATATTACTCGACACACCGCCCGTAGGCTTGGTTACGGATGGCATCATGGCCATGAAACGGGCTGATATTTCTATTTACGTATTCCGGGCAAACTACTCGAAGAAAGATTTCCTCAAGAGCCTGCAGCGCATATTGAAACTGAACAAGTTCACCAACGTTACTACCTTGCTTAACGCGTTGCCCCCCACTCACGAAGGATATTATGGATCGGGATATTATGAAGAAGAGCCCAGCCGGACTTCAAAGTTAAAATCAATCTTTAAACGTGCTTAGCTGGTTTCGTAAAGAGAAGCCGCTTGATCCCCGTCTTACACTTCCTTTTGTAGACATTCACTCACATTTACTTCCCGGGCTTGACGATGGAGTTCAATCCTTTGATGAGGCAGAAGAGGTGATTAGAAATTTCCAGCGCCTGGGATATAAAAAGCTCATCACCACACCTCACGTAATGAGCGACTTCTTTCGCAATACAAATGAGGACATAACAAAAAAACTGAATGAAATTAACCTGATGCTGGTACAAAAAGGGATTGATGTTACCCTTGAGGCTGCAGCAGAATATTACCTGGACGAAGTTCTTTTAGAAAGACTCCAGTCAGATTCTCCACTCCTGACGTTTGGTAAAAACTATCTTCTTTTTGAGACAAATTTCATGACGGAGCCGCTCAACCTGAAAGAATTTATTTTCCTGGCCTCCACAAAAGGATATAAGCTTGTGTTTGCGCATCCGGAACGGTATCTCTATTTGCAAAACAATTTTGACAAAGCGGAAGATCTGATCGGTCGCGGAGTTTTATTTCAGGTGAATATCTCTTCACTGTCCGGATATTACTCTAAGGGCGCACAAACAACAGCTCAAAAGCTGATCGATAAAGGATATGTTCATTTATTGGGTAGTGATTGTCATACGCTACAGCATGTAAAGATTCTGGAAGAAGCCCGTGGCAATAAATACTTTCAAAAAGCAATATCTTTGCCTTTGTTGAATAATACGCTGTAGGCGGTGTTCTAAATTCATTTCATGATTGCTGTTACGGGAGCCAACGGTTTACTGGGAAGCTACATTGTTCGTGTCTTGCACGGGCAAAAACTTCCGTTCATTGCATTGAAACGAAAAGGCAGCAACATTCAACAGCTCGAAGATATTGCTGAGTTCATTGCCTGGCGCGATGCCGATGTAACAGATCCGGATTCTTTGCAAGAAGCTTTTAAAGATGTTACCGGAATAATCCATACAGCGGCTTTTGTTTCCTTTAATCCTCGTAACGCTGAAAAAGTTTTCAACGTTAATTCAGAAGGAACAAAGAACGTTGTAAACGCAGCGCTTAAGTTGAATATAAAACGCCTGCTGCACGTGAGTTCAGTCGCTGCGCTTGGCAGGCAAAAACATCAACACACACTTAATGAACAAAACAGATGGGTTGACAGCCCGATGAACAGCTATTATGCTCAATCAAAATATAAAGCCGAGCTCGAAGTTTTCCGCGGCCAGGAAGAAGGCTTAAGCACCGTGATCATAAACCCTTCCGTAATCCTGGGCTACAGCAATTGGGATAAGAGCAGTTCGCAACTTTTTAAATATGCCTGGCAAGAAAAGCCTTTCTATATGGAAGGATCCATGAATTACGTAGACGTGAGGGATGTTGCGCAGATCGCAGTGAACCTTTTCTTATCATCAATTGAAAATGAGCGATTCATTCTGAGTGCAGGCACGATATCGTTTAAAGATTTTTTTGATTTGATCGCCCGTGGCTTTGATAAAAAGGGACCATTTATAAACGTTAAAAAACCATTTTTAAAGCCGCTGGCGTTCCTTGAAAGTATTCGTACCCGGCTCACCGGCTCCGAACCACTCATAACCCGGGAAACGGCACACCTGGCAGGCTCACATTTTGAATACAACGCTCAGAAAATCAAAAAAAACACTGAATTTCGAATTTCAAACGATTGATACCACCGTGCAATGGTGCTGCAAGGCATATCGCGAACTTTATCGTGGAAAAAATCATTGATCGGTTTACATTTGCGCCCTATTTTTATTTACCTTAGAAAAACCCAATTGCCCATGGCGAAAGAATTCCGGAAAAGAGAGGATGAGGGGAACGACCTGATTAAGCGATTCGAGGATCATTTAAGAAAAAAGAAAACCGAATTTTTTGAGATTGAAGCATTCGAGGAGATTCTCGATTTTTATATGCTTCGTGCAAAATATAACAAAGCATTACAGGCCGTGAACATGGCCATTAATCAATACCCTTTTTCAACTCAGTTTATTGCCACAAAAGCCCAGGTGCTTTCACAACTTGGAGAATACGATGAAGCGCTGGACCTGTTAGATCAGGCCGGCAATCTTCAGCCGAATGATCCTGATGTAATGCTCACACGCGGATCAATCTTTACCCTTCAGGGAAAGCATAAGGAAGCAATCGAAAGTTACGAACGTGCCCTTGAATTCACAGAAGATAAAGACGAAGTGTATTATAACATTGGTCTTGCCTATCAGCATTCGGAAAGCTATGAGCTGGCTATCGAAGCCTATAAAAACGCAATTGAGTTTAATATTAATCACGAAGGTGCTTTGTACGAATTAGCCTACTGCCTCGATGTCAGCGGCCAGTTAGAAAGCAGCGTATCGTATTACAAGAAATTTATTGACGAAGACCCCTACTCTGCTTCCGCCTGGTATAACCTGGGGATTGTATATAATAAGCTGGGGCAATACGAAGAAGCATTAAAGGCTTACGATTTTGCCATCACCATTGATGATACGTTTGCATCGGCATACTTCAACATTGGCAATACGCACATGAATCTGAATGCCTACACTAAAGCACTCGATTCATTTAAAAAAACGATTGAGCTGGAAGGCCCAAGTGCAGAAGTCTATTGCTCCATTGGCGCAGCGTACGAAAACCTGGAACAGTACGACCTGGGTTTAAAATATTTTCAAAAAGCTGCCAAACTGGATAACCTGTATGACGAGGCATGGTTTGGGGCGGGCGCTTGTTTGGAAAAACAGGAGAAATGGTACCAGGCGCTTCACTTCTATAATAAGGCACTCAAGCTTCATGTTGAGAATCCC
>CAZHQP010000263.1:0-4431 GCA_964534735.1 uncultured Roseivirgaceae bacterium | reverse complement strand
ACGTGGCAAGAATGTGGTGATCTTCGAATCAAAGCCTGAACAGCTAATCGACAAGTTTCGTTCTTACATTCCCCAATCAAAGGGCGCTTATAAAGTGGCTGTGTTTTGTGTAGTTGATCCTTTCTCGTTAGATATTCCGTTTACAGTCATCGATAAACTCAACGATCTGGACTTTAGCTTTCTGATCCCGTATACATTCAGCCTCGCCAACAGGCTTGATTACAGGTTTTATCTTAAGGAGCAGCGCGAGCGGCTCACCAAGTACCTGGGTGGATTTAAAGACATCGAGAAGCTGGAAGGCTCGAAAAGCAACTTCGAGTTTTATAAAAAGCTGGTGAAGATCCAGCAGAACAACATGCTGATGCTTGGGCTTAATACAACTTTATCGGTACACAAGCTCAGTTCCGGATTGATGGAAATGCCGTTCTATCATATGGGTTTTTACTCGAAACAGCTTTCTGCAAAAACTGTTTCAGGTGACATTCAAAAACAGGCGAGTACACAATTTCAGTTATTTTAGCACTCAGGAACAATCGCAACATTAAGAACGTTAGTCCATAACAGTAAGAAAATGCTTCAGATAGGAGAGATATTGATTTGAGACGATGTAATAGAGAAAGAATTCGTCTGCAATCTCGATAAGTGTAAAGGCGCTTGTTGTGTGGAGGGCGACTATGGTGCTCCGCTTGAGGAAGATGAACTTGAGATATTGAAAAAAATCTATCCGCAGGTTAAACCCTATTTGACGAAAGCCGGGATCAAAGCCATTGAAGAACAAGGCACGCACGTATTGGATGAAGATGGCGATCTTTCAACACCCACCATTGGTGGCCGCGAATGTGCATATGCGATCTACGATGATAAAAAAGTATTGAAGTGTGGTATCGAGCAAGCCTACCTGGATGGAAAAATTGGTTGGAAGAAACCAATCTCCTGTCATTTGTATCCAATCCGCATCACCAAGAAGAAAAACTTTGAAGCACTCAACTATCATAAGTGGAGTATCTGTTCACCTGCGTGTAGTTTAGGTAAAGAATTACAAGTTCCTGTTTATAAATTTTTGAAAGATCCACTCATTCGAAAATACGGTGAGGCCTGGTACAACGAGCTCGAGCAAGTGGTTGAAGCTTATGAGAAGGAGAGAAAGAAAAAATAGCACAGACAATGCAACGTAACAAAGCCCTGTGAAAGGGCTTTTTTTATTTGAAAATTCGGTAGCTTGATGCCTGTAAAACCTAACGGCATTCTATTTACCTCTATGAGAAAGCTTACCCTCTGCCTTTCAGCCCTTCTATTTTTTGTAGCATTTACGTTTACCTCCTGTACAGACGACAATCCGAGAATTCTGGTTTTCTCTAAAACAGCTGGCTTTTATCACGAGTCGATCCCAACCGGTATCGAAGCCATACAAAAGCTTGGCGCTGAAAACGGATTTAAGGTCGATACAACTAAGAATGCAGCTGATTTTAATGAAGCTAATCTCAAAAAGTATAAAGCCGTAGTTTTTCTCAGCACCACGTTAAATGTTTTGAATGCCGATCAGCAACTGGCGTTTGAACGTTACATTCAGGCCGGAGGCGGATACACAGGAATTCACGCAGCTGCCGATACAGAATATGAGTGGCCGTGGTATAACAGATTGGTAGGAGCGTATTTTCAAAGTCACCCGAGCATCCAGCCTGCGACCATTAATGTGATTGATACTGCACATCGTTCGATGAAAGCCTTACCGGCAAAATGGGAACGCACCGATGAATGGTATAACTACAAAAAGATCTTTGCAGGCATTCATGTACTGGCTGAGCTTGATGAAAAAACATATGAAGGCGGAGAGAATGGTCAGCACCATCCAATAGCCTGGTACCATGAATTTGACGGTGGGCGTGCATTTTATACAGGCGGAGGTCATACGAAAGAATCATATAGTGAACCGTTGTTCTTAAAACATATCTTAGGCGGGATCCAATATGCCATGGGTGAAGGTGTAAAGCTGGATTACTCAAAAGCGTATGCCACAAAAGCTCCTGAAGAGAATCGCTTTACCAAAACTATCTTATCAAACGATCTTAATGAGCCGATGGAGCTTGCAGTTGCACCGGATGGCCGGGTATTCTTTGCGGAGCGTGGCGGTAACTTCTTCGTCTATCTTCCGACAGAAAACAAAACCCAGCTTGTTCACAAGTTTGATGTAATGCCCGATTCAAAAGAAAATTTTGGAAGCGGGATATTAGGTGTAACGGTTGACCCGGATTTCAAAAGCAACAACTGGCTGTATCTCTTATATACACCAAACGAAATCCCGATCCATCAGAATATCTCACGGTTTAAAATCGGGAAGGATAATGTGCTCGATCTGGCTTCGGAACAAATCATTATTAAGATTCCGTTAGAGAAAGAGATCGGTGCACACGCGGGCGGTTCACTTGCCTGGGATAAAGATAAGAACCTGTATATGTCGACCGGGGATAATACCGTTCCCTTTGCTTCAGATGGTTATGCTCCATTGGATGAAATTGAAGGAAGGATTATTTATGATGCACAACGTTCAGCCGGTAACACAAATGACCTTCGCGGGAAAATCTTAAGAATTCATCCAGAGTCTGATGGCACATATACCATTCCGGAAGGAAATTTATTCCCAAAAGGAACAGCGCAAACGCGTCCTGAAATTTATGCGATGGGCTGTCGTAACCCATACCGCATGTCGGTCGATCAGGAAACAGGTATAATATATTGGGGTGAGATCGGTCCGGATGCCGGTGAAGACGGAACGCATGGTCCGCGTGGTTATGATGAGATCAATCAGGCTAAGAAACCGGGTAATTTTGGCTGGCCATATTTTGTTGGTAACAGCAAGCCGTACCCGGAATATGATTTCGTAGCGAAAACACTTGGTGCTTTGTACGATGCGAATGCACCGGTAAATAATTCTGTAAACAATACGGGATTGAAAAATCTTCCACCCGCTCAAAAGGCCATGATCTGGTACCCGTATGCAAAGTCGGATGAGTTCCCGGAAGTAGGCACAGGCGGACGTAGCGCAATTGCAGGACCAGTTTATCATTTTGATTCAAAGCTTTCTTCAAACACCAAGTTCCCGGAGTATTTTGATAAAGGTCTGTTCATTTACGACTGGATGCGCAACTGGGTGTTCGTTGTTAGATTAGATAAGAACAATGACTATGTTCGGATTGAACCTTTCATGCCTAACATCGGTGATTTCAGAAGACCAATTGATATGGAGGTTGGCCCTGAAGGGTCATTCTATATGCTGGAGTATGGATCGGTCTATGGAATTGATAATGTGGACGCCCGTTTGGTACGGATAGATTATAATGGAGGTAACAGGGTTCCAATAGCCCGAATTACAGCATCCGACACAATTGGGTTGGCGCCTTTGAAAGTAAAACTAAGCGGCAAGAGTAGCTCTGATTTTGATGAAGATGCATTGAAGTACGAATGGAAAATCAATAACGAGAAGTTTACGACAATCGATCTGGAATATACATTCTCAAAAAGTGGTGTATACGATGTGGTGCTTTATGTTACGGATAAGTTCGGAGCCAGCAGTTCACAGTCCGTAAAGGTGAAAGTGGGAAATACAGTACCAGTAGTATCTATTAACACAACCGATAACAGTACATTTTTCTTTGATAACAAACCGCTTAAGTATCAGGTTGTTATTGAAGATAAAGAAGATAAGCAGCTTGAGCCGAATAATGTAATGATCGCATTGAAATATGTTGAAAAGCTCAATACACAAGGACATCAGCTTGCAAGCTTTGATGAGGGCAAGGCATTGATGGAAGCAAGCGATTGTAAAACATGTCACCAGATCAATGGTAAATCGATCGGGCCGGCATACATGGACGTTTCTAAAAAATATAAGAACGATAAAGCTGCACCCGAAAGATTGATAACTAAAATTATTAAAGGCGGTGGCGGAGTATGGGGTGAGCCTGCCATGACTGCACATCCGCAAATGCCTAAAGAAGATGTGTCAAAGATTGTTAAGTATATTCTAGCACTTTCAGCCGATAAGCCTAAGAGCTTACCGCAAACCGGAACCGTTGCGTTTAAGGAACACAAAAGTGTGGACGCAAAAGGCAGGTATATCTTAACTGCTTCGTATACCGACAAAGGCGGGGAAGCTGTTCCGCTTACCGGTAACACTTCAATGGTCCTCCGGGCGGCACGGGTTCAGGCTGAAGAAGCTGATGTGCTTCATAATATCAAGCTTGGGGAAAGCACCATTGGCAGCATTCATAACAAGTCATATTTCGTGTTGAGAAACATTGATTTGAGAGGTGTTAAGCAACTTACCTATAATTATGCTTCATTGAACCGGGATGCGACAATTGAAGTGCATGTCGGCTCCCCAAAAGGAGAAATGATCAGTTCGGTCAATTACATGATGACTGGCGACTGGGG
>CAZHQP010000262.1:0-4440 GCA_964534735.1 uncultured Roseivirgaceae bacterium | reverse complement strand
GAAACAATTAGGGGATGTGCTGGTGGTAGCACCCGATAGTCCGCAATCAGGCATGGGCCATGCAATTACCGTGGGCGAGACATTACGCCTTACCGAAAGCTTTATTTTTGAAGGTGTTAAAGCATATGAGTGTTCCGGTACACCGGCCGATTGCGTGAAGATGGCGCGGCATTTTGTTTTAAAAGATAAAGTACAGCCCGATGTTGTAGTAAGTGGAGTAAACCACGGCAGTAATACGTCAATCAGTGTATTATATTCTGGTACTATGTCGGCTGCCATTGAAGGTGCGATTGAAGGAACGCCTGCCATCGGATTTTCATTGTGTGATTTTTCTCACGATGCAGATTTTTCCCATACCGAAGAATATATCTATAAAATCACGAAGCAGGTACTTGATAAAGGGCTTCAGAAAGGTGTTGCATTGAACGTAAACTTTCCGCCCAAGCGAATCGAAGAGTTAAAAGGAATCCGCATCTGCCGACAGGCGAATGCCAAATGGGTGGAGGATTTTGTTGAACGCCTTGATCCGAACGGCCGTAAATATTACTGGATGACCGGTAACTTTGTAAACTTCGATAAAGGTGAGGATAATGACGAATGGGCAATCGCTAACAATTTTGTTTCCGTTGTGCCATGCCAATTTGATCTTACAGCGTACTCAGCACTTCCAAACCTGAATGAAGATTGGGAGATATTAAATTCATAAGGATGAAGCGCATTGCGTTTCTCATACTCTTTACGCTTGCTGCTTTCAGGGTTACAGCGCAATCTGATTTTGCATCAAAGCTTTCTGATGCCGCTATAGCATTAACACGCGATAACGTTACTTACGATCCGCAATATTTTTCTATTTCCTATCCGAATGGCGATGTTCCGGCTGACAGAGGTGTTTGCACGGATGTGGTTATCCGGGCCTATCGCAAGCTTGGTATCGATCTTCAAAAAGAAGTTCATGAAGACATGCAGGCAAACTTCAGTTTATACCCTAAAAACTGGAGCTTGAAAAAGACGGATAAGAATATTGATCACCGAAGGGTTCCTAACCTGACGACCTATTTCAGCCGGTACGGAAAAGTTAAAACTACCAGCGCACTCGCTGCGGATTATGCCGTTGGAGATATTGTTGCCTGGAATCTGGGAGGTGCTATTACACACATTGGAATAGTGGTTAATAAAAAATCACCTGACGGGAAGCGGTACCTGGTGGTTCATAATATTGGCTCAGGCCAGGTAATTGAAGATGTGCTATTCGCTTATACAATTATCGGACACTATAGTTATAGCAAATAACTATCGTGTAACTTCGATAAAAGTCCTTAATAAAGTAAAGGATATTATTACTATCAATGCATTTCCAATAAGAATCTATTATAAATTATTCGATTGATTTTCCATTTTCCCCACTGAGCTAAGGCTTTAAAGCCTATCCAGGCACCAATTATTTCTAAATTATTTGTCCTTATCAAAATAGGGTATATAAATAATTCAATTGATCCTAGAATGAAATTGTAGAATAAGTCATTATGTCCTGTTTCGGGATTACTGCCAAATAGAAATGAGATATAAATGCTTTTAAAACTCATCTTTCTTATCTTTTTCTTAATCTTCTTTTCAGAGAACTTAACTTCGAGCGATTGAAGTAATGCGATTGTAAATCGAATAAAAATTGATAGTAGGAGAACTAGCAGTACGTATCCTAAGAGATTGTTTATATCAAAATTATCCAGCGTCATTAGTATTTTAAAATCATTTTGAATCCGGTTAAGTTACTATAATGGATCAACATCTGCGATGACACGAACGCTTCTGAATTCTTTCACATTCAAAAGTGCATTGATTGAAGTCTGTATGCGCTTTTTAATTTCTGATAAATGTCCTGAATCGCGCGGAATTTTTACGAGAATGGTCATTAAGAATTGATTTCTGATCTTGGCAACCATCGGCTCACCCGGTCCGAGTATTTTTGTTTCAGGTAAAATTGTCTTAAGAGTTTCTGCTAACGTTTGGGCAGCATCACGCGATATTTTTTTATCGATGTGTTTCACCACGATTTCGATTAACCTGGAGAAAGGTGGGTACGCATGTTCTCTTCGGTCCACAATTTCGGTGTTATAAAATTCTTCCCGGGTGTGATTAAGAATGAAATTTAAAATCGGGTGATCGGTATGGGATGTTTGAATGATAACCTTTCCGGGCTTTTCCCGTCTTCCCGCCCGGCCGCTAACTTGCGTGATCAGTTGAAAAGCGCGTTCATACGATCGGAAGTCAGGGAAGTGCATTATGCGATCGGCATTAAATACACCCACCAGGCTTACCTTGTCAAAATCCAGACCCTTCGTAACCATTTGTGTTCCGACTAAAATATCGGTTGAGCCATTTTCAAATTGTTCAATGATTGTATCGTATCCCGATTTAACCCGGGTTGTATCGTAATCCATCCGTTGAACAGTTGCATCCGGATAGTAGAGCTTTAACTCTTCTTCCAGTTTCTCGGTTCCATACCCAACCGTTAATAACCGATTGGACGAACACGTTGGACATTGTTGCGGAAGCTCTTCTTTATAACCGCAATAATGACAGATCATGGCATGGCGATACTGATGATAGGTTAAACTTACAGCGCAATTAATGCATTTGGGTACCCAGCCACAATCCTGGCAATTAACCATCGGTGAATAGCCCCTGCGGTTTTGAAAGATGATCACCTGTTCTTTTTGAGCAAGCGTATCTTTAATCGCGTGTAATAGTGTTCCGGAGAAATCGCCTTTGATTGTTTTGCTTTTTCGCTCTATTGCCAGGTCGGCAAGAACGACTTCCGGGAGCTGGGCATCGCCATAGCGTTTATCAAGCTTTACGTAACCATACTTACCATGATGCGCCTGAAAATACGATTCGACAGAAGGCGTAGCAGAGCCCATCAGAATTTTTGCATGATGCAGCTGGCCGATAACCATCGCAACATCACGTGCATGATAGCGCGGTGAAGGCTCTTGCTGTTTGTAGGAGGTGTCATGCTCTTCATCAACAATAATTAGCCCGAGATTGTCAAATGGAAGGAAAACGGAAGATCGTACGCCAACAACGAATTTAAACTTTCCGGAAATGACGCCATTCCATACTTCAACACGTTCGTTGTCGGAGAAGCGGGAATGATAAACACCCATGGTTGAGCCGAAAACTTTTTTGAGTCGCTGTACGATCTGCGTGGTAAGTGCGATTTCGGGCAAGAGATATAAAACCTGGGATCCTCCGGCTAATGCTTTGCGAATGAGATCAATATAGATTTCTGTCTTGCCGCTTCCGGTTATTCCATGGAGCAAAACGGCTGCATGAGTTTCGAACGACTGAATAATTTCCTGTTGGGCGTGTTTTTGGTCTTCACTCAGGATAATTTCTCCTTTGAATTCTTCCACTTCTTCAAACCGCGAAACGATTATTTCGAATTCTTCGAAGATGTTGTTTTTAACCAGCGTGTTTAGTGAAGATTCAGAAAGCTCATCACTCAGCAAAGCCTTCCTGGAAATTCCTGCTGAGTTGACTTGTGAATCCTGAAGTACAGGCACATCCTGTAAGTATTTCAGTATAATCGCTTCCTGCTTGGGTTTTTTAACAAGCTCTTCAAAGATTTTTTCAAGCGCCTTGCCGGAATTAAAATCTTCCGTTAACCGGATTCGTTTTTCAGTTTTAGGCTTGAATTTCTCCTTAACCTCTTCAAACAGAATAACAGCTTCCTTACTTACCAATGATTTAAGAATGCTGTAAAGATTTTTAAGATTTAACAATCTGGAGATTTCCGAGTAGGGAAGCGGCTCATGCTGTAAATGCTTAAGCAGAATTTCTTCTTTCTGGGAAAATTCAAATAAAGTAGTGTCTTCGCTGAAAGCCGGGTGTAGCTGCACCATCGATTCACTGGAAAGCTTCAATCCTGCAGGTAACGCGGCATTCAAAACCTCTCCGGCACTGCATACGTAATAATCAGCAATCCAGCTGAACAGTTTTAATTGAAGATCATTAACAACCGGTTCGTCATCCAGCAATTCAAGAATATATTTTGCTTCGTATTCTTTTGGGGGCGATTCGTGAACAGACACGATAATTCCGGTAAGAATTTTCTTTGAACCAAACGGTACAATCGCCCGAATGCCTGTTTGGATTTTATCATTCAGATCAAATGGAACGCGGTAGGTGAAAAATTTGGGTACCGGAACCGGCAGGAGAAGCTCTGCAAAAAAAGTACTGCGCGAATCCGGTTGCTCAAAAATTTCCACTGCGTAAAATAAGGATAATTATTGTCAGGTTGACCTTGTCGAAATCTGAGTTCTCTAATCAGTCATCGATAAAACTCAGACTGACAGTGATTTAAGTTGCTTGAGCGCTTCATCAACTGTCTCCACAGGTAGTTTACACGTCTTATCGTAGCAAACGTAAATCAAATCTTTG
>CAZHQP010000261.1:0-4461 GCA_964534735.1 uncultured Roseivirgaceae bacterium | reverse complement strand
GCTAACCGATTGAATACAAGACCGTTAGGATTTGCTTCTGGCTCGAATCTGCATCCATCCGATGTAGAGAAAGAAAACCTGATTCAGTTTGTTACGGCATTGGATCTGAAGACTTTTGGATTAATTCCCGAATTGATTGGACGTTTACCGGTTGTCTCATTCCTGAATCCGCTTGATAAAAGCGCGCTTAAGAAAATCCTGGTTGAACCTAAGAATGCGTTGGCTAAGCAATACAAGAAGCTTTTTGAAATCGAAGAAATTCAGCTCGAGTTTAAAGAAGGCGCGCTTGATTTTATTGTTGAGAAGGCCATGGAGTTTAAACTTGGTGCCCGTGGCTTACGCGGAATCTGCGAAGCAATCATCAACGATGCCATGTTCGACCTGCCTTCTGAAAAAGGAGTTGAGCGCTTAGTGATCACCCGTGCGTATGCGGAAGAGAAGTTCAATCGCTCGCAGTACAGCAAGCTGAAGGTAGCGTAGTCAGTGTCAGCCTGAGCCTGTAGAAGGCTACTGATTACCCGGTTTCGACAAAGCTGCTCAACCTGACAGGTATTTATCCTTTAAGGTATCCCAACATTAACCTTGCTGCGTTCCCGGAGGCTGAGCCTGTATCGAGAATTTGAATAATAGAATCGTAATCATTCAGGATTTTGTTTTGATAACTCTGATCCTCCAAAATCCGCGAAAGTTCGTGTGATATTTTTTCAAGGGATGCATCTTTTTGAATCATCTCTTTTACGACTTCTTTACGGGCTATCAGGTTTACCAACGAAATGTATGGAACCCTGATTATCATTCTGCCTATCCAGTAAGTAATGACGCTGGTTTTATACACAACAATTTGAGGGACTCTGAACAAAGCTGTTTCAAGCGTAGCCGTTCCGGAAGTTACTATTGCTGCATTCGCGTTTGACAGCAAGTCGTACGCAGCATTGGTAACGAACGTAACGTTGTTGAGATTTTTCAAGGCAGCATACATCGCCTGATCCAGATTAGTAACCGCTGCAACAACAAATTGAAGAGCCGGAAACCTTGCAGCAACTTTAGCCATAAGCGGAATGATCATTTTTAATTCCTGCTTGCGGCTTCCAGGCAACAAGGCAATGACTGGCTTTTGAGGATTGAGATTATTTTGTGTAATGAAGTGTTCATTCTTTGCGTGGGCCCTCACTGCATCCAATACAGGGTTGCCCACATAGTCAACATTCCAGTCAAACTTTTGAAAGAATTGCTTCTCGAAGGGCAGAATAACAAACATTCTGTCCACGTTGGTTTTAAGCTTCCACGCCCGGCCCTGATTCCACGCCCACACTTTAGGTGATATATACCAGAAAACTTTAATGCCGTGTTGCTTTGCAAACTTTGCAATGCGCATGTTGAAACCTGCGTAATCAATCAGTACAATCACATCGGGCTTGTATTGAAGAATATCAGTTTTGCATTGCTTGATTTTTTTTGAGATGGTGTTGAGGTTTGCAACCACCTCTGCAAATCCCATAAAGGCAAGTTCGCGGTAGTGAACAACCTCCTCCATACCCGTTTCGCGCATGTAATCTCCGCCAAAGCCTCTAAATTCAGCATCCGGCTCACGCAGCTTGATCTGTTTGATCAGGTTGCTTCCATGAAGGTCACCTGAACGTTCGCCTGCTATGAGATAGAATTTCATCTATTGTCCTCCAAAATATTCAACATAGTTCCGCGGGGTTTCGTAAAGTCGTACGCAGTGAAGCTGGCCACGTGTTGTAATGGATGGAAGGTGCTTTTCAAGAATTTTCCAAATCTCAACAATGAGGTTTTCACAACTGGCCATTTTCCCCTTCATAAAATCCACGTCCAGGTTAATATTCTTATGATCGAGCTTTTCCGTAACCTCGCTTCTGATTAGTGTACTCAACTTCTTCATATCTACCACAAAGCCGGTTTCAGGATCCGGGCTACCCTTTACGGTTACGATGAGCTCGAAATTATGTCCATGCCAGTTATCATTGGCACATGGACCGAAAACTTCCAAATTCCTTTCCTTTGACCATGCCGGATTGAAAAGCTTGTGTGCTGCGTTAAAGTGCTCTTTACGGGAAATATAGATCATGTTAAATTTCGATAACAGACTATTACTTGTTTTAAGTAAGTACTAACTGAAACAAAATTGATAATATCCTCTATAATAAAAAAGGGCTGTATGATACATACAGCCCTTTTTCAGTAATAAAAGAACGGGTGAATGACTACTCAGTCACCTTTTCCAGTACAAAATGCTGATTAGAAAATGTTCCACAGCACGCAAGAATAAATTTCAAATTCAAATCAATAACACCACTGCATCCGTTAACTGAACCTGTTCCGGAAGTAGTGGTTTGTTGTGTTCCGCTCGCATTATACGAACCGCTGTTTTGAGATTCAACAACAGCTGTTCCATTACGCAAATCTGTAATAGTTATTACCATATCGGCATGACTAAAACCTGTTGCCGGGTATTCCACAACGCTAATATGTGTATCATCAATTCGTTCCACTGTCAATTCAGTACCTAGCGGATAATCTGCCCAAGCGTCAGTTGTAAGCGTATACGTGCCTGATATATCTTCAGTCGTACCTTCACTGAAATCACTAACAAGCGTTACGGTATGCATTTTGTTTGCTTCGCCTGAAGCATTCTTTATTGTTAACCGAATCTTTTCGATGTCTTCACAATCGTTATCGTCAAACAATTTGATCGAAACCCCTTCCTCTGTAATTCCGAGAACTTCGTAATCTTCACCTGCTGTAGCAGTGCCGTCAATCACGATGTCTTCTTCAGAAACTGATCCGTTCACAAAGGGAATATTAATTGTAACTTCTCCTTCAGATTCCTGGTATGAGGAAGCTATCCCGGCAAAGCCCGCTGAAGCTTTGCTCTCGTCATCACTACAGCTTACCGCTAACGCTGATAAGCTGAATATGACTAAAAGTCCGTTTATAAGTTTATTTTTTTTCATTGTGGCATTTATTAGGTTAATAATTTGAAGCAGTAAGACTGGTAAAACAGTCTTACTACTTACACAATTTTAATCACATGGATTAGTCGCGTGGCTCAATCCATTGTATTTCCAATCCGGTAATCACGCGCGTAGAAGGCGCTACACCCCAGGTCACGTTCATATAGTACGTTCTGGTATCAGGATCGTAATAATTGTCCTCGCCTGGAATATGGACCAACAATGGGTTGGCTGTTGAGCTAACTTGAATTGGATATGTACCATCTCCATTCGGGGTATCTTTATGGGTTACAACGCGTGTACCATCAATACCGGCAATACCGCCACCGTTTTTCCAGTAAAACTCGAACCCGTTTGTGTTACCGTTAATGGTATACAGTTCCATCGTCAGGTCATCAATGTAATCACCGCTCAATGCCGGGTCAGGGCCTGTAGCTGAGTTACGCTGAATATTCCCTTCCAGGATTTCGTACACACCATCGAATTCGTTTTTCACTACCACTGCGAGAATGGCAACACTCCAGTGTTCACTGAGTATACCATCGGAAGCAGATGTGATTCGAATTGGAAGTGCAAAGGTTTTAGTCAGGTCAAATTCCATCGGGAATGCCTTAATAGAAATGTTAACCTTTTTCTCGCCTTTAGGAATTGTTACCGTAAGGTCAGTGAATTCGTAATACGACTCAGGCATCATTTCATACTTCCCTCCACCGAGTTCTTCCATTTGTTCGTTGTATGCAATAAGTGCCACCTCGTCAACTGCAAGCGTTAATTCGATGTCTTTTGAATTGCCGTTCGGGCCCGAGTAGCTGATTGTCTGCTCAAACTCAAACTCTTCAACGATCTCCGTAGTGGCAGTCCACACCGGGTAGATTGATCCAACCGGAGATGAAGGCACAGAGGGATCGAAAAATTCGATAACGTTTTTAGTTCCCGATGGATCCAATGCGTACTTATCATCATCCAAGCATGCCACCAGGGAAATTCCCATGAGGACGATGCATATTCTAAATAGGTTCTTTTTCATAGTTTCTTTTTTAAACTGTTTACTACATTAATTAGCAGCAGGGTCCCAGAAAATCTTCTCTGTTGTATAGTCAACATTCCGGTAGTTTGTTGCATTGTAGGACTGTTCTGATGAAGGATACATAACGCGTGTAGGCAGGTTATCCGGTCTGTTTGTGATAGACGATTTGTTTGAAGCAATATCAAACTGCGGAGCACCGCCTTTCACAGTTACAGGGTAGCCTGTTCTGCGGAATTCGTTATATGATTCATCTGAACTGACCATGTTATTCGCCACATATTTTTGTGTGATGATTGCCTCCAGGCGCTGGTCATCATTAGTAGCAGACTCAATCTCAACCAGTCTGTTGTTATCGTTAGTTGCCAGGTAATCAGCAACCAGCGGAGCTACAGGCTGAATAAGCGCTTCAGCTTCATTCTTGTACAAGTTCGCGGTAGTGAACAACCTCCTCCATACCCG
>CAZHQP010000260.1:0-4474 GCA_964534735.1 uncultured Roseivirgaceae bacterium | reverse complement strand
AATATAAAGAGGTTATCGCGAAAGGCCCGCTTTCAACCAATGCGCAACAGACCGCTATGGTGAAGAATGTTGGCGCCCGAATTCAAAAAGCCGTTGAGAAATACCTTGCGGAGAAAAATCTGTCCGATCAATTGGCTGGATTTAACTGGGAATTCAACCTGATCGATGATCCTAAAACTGTTAACGCGTGGTGTATGCCCGGTGGTAAGGTTGCTTTTTATACGGGCATTATGCCAATCTGCCAGGATGAATCAGGCATTGCCGTGGTAATGGGCCATGAAGTTGCGCACGCGATTGCCAATCATGGAAGAGAACGAATGAGCCAGGGATTGCTCCAGCAATTAGGGATGAGCTCGGTTAGTGCAGCTATGGGACAAAACCCAGGCTTAACCAGCCAGATTTTTTATCAGGCAGTTGGCTTAGGCTCACAGGTTGGCATGCTTAAGTTTTCACGAACACACGAATCGGAAGCTGATGAGATCGGATTGATCTTTATGGCGATTGCCGGATATGATCCAAGCGCTGCACCCAAATTCTGGGAACGCATGGCGGCCGGAAGTAAAGGCAGTACTCCTGAATGGCTTTCAACTCACCCTTCTGATGAAACCCGGATTGCCGATCTTAAGAAACAATTACCAAAGGCAATGAAGTACTACGAGAAGTATAAGCAGTAGGAATGCACATCATGTTGAGCGGCAGCGAAACATCCGATTATCAAAAGCTGGATTCTTCGCTGCCGCTCAGCAATGACGGCAGGTAGTCAGGGTTATTTTTTAAACGACCGTAATTTGATCTCGGTAAGCTTACGTTTCGTATCCATCGGAAAATCTCCGTTCATCATCCAGTCGTAGTACGCGGGTTCTTCTTTCAGCACGGCTGTTACAACTTTGCCCTTGTGCTTACCAAAATTGAAAACTTCTTCGCCCTTATTGTTCATGATCATACGGCAGGCCAGGTCAACCAGGTCGGAGGTAGTGAGCTTGCCCAGCGTATCCATGTCGTTTTTAATGTCGCCAATCTTCTTGCCTAGTGAATCAGTAACTACCTGACCGTCATATCTTTCTACCTGAGCAACCAAAACCTCCAATGAGGCGAGGGTATCTGCTTCAGCGCTGTGAGAATTTTCTAAGTCTTTATTCACGTAGAATTTATAGGCTGCTGACAACGTCCTTTTTTCCATCAAATGAAAAATGCGTTGTGAGTCGATGATCTTCTTACGGCTATAATCAAAGTCAACTCCTGCGCGGATAAATTCTTCAACCAGCATCGGCACATCGAACTTTAAGATGTTGAAGCCTGAGAGATCAGCGCCTTCCATAAACTTCGCATACTCTTTTGCTACTTCTTTAAAGGTGGGTTTACCCTGAACATCTTCATTCGTTATTCCGTGAATCGCGGTTGACTCAGGAAGAATCGTAATGCCGGGATTGAGAATGTTTGTTTTAGTCTGGGTTTCTCCGTTCGGCATCATCTTAACAACAGCGATCTCGATAATACGATCGGTGGTCATGTTCATACCGGTTGTTTCAAGATCGAAAAAGCAAACAGGATTACGGAGATTTAATTTCATGCAATAAAAATGAGAATGGAGAATAGAAGTTATGCCAGAATTCTTTCGGCAAGCGTTTTAATATCGAACCCGGCAAAGTTACCGGAGCTCATCATAAGCAGGTTTTTGTTGGCCCAGCTCTGAGAAGTTAAGTACTCCTCAAGCTTTTTGGGATCGTCAAAAACTCTAAGGCTGCTGTTACCAAATGCTGCTTTGATGTCCGCTTCGGTGATCGGCTCCAGGTTTTTAGCTTTCAGCTTCTCTGGATTAAAGAACACAACTGCGTTTGTAATTCCTTTTAACGAATCTTTATACTGAGGCAGATAAGATTTGTTGAGACTGCTGAAGGTATGCAGCTCGAGGCACGCCACGATGTCACGGGAAGGATATAGCTCTTTTACGGCCCTCACGCTTGCTCTTACTTTAGAAGGAGCATGGGCGTAGTCTTTAAACACAACGGTAGTTGCTGTTTCCTTTACTTTTTCAAGACGACCTGCAGCGCCTTCAAAGCTGGAAATGGCTTTATAAAACTGCTCGGTGCTGATGCCAATCTTCTTTAACAGTTCTTTGGCACCGTTAATATTCTGCAGGTTATGATTTCCGAAAATCTTAATTGGGATGCGTTCCTTGCCATTGGTCAGAAATTCCTGGCCATTGTCAATCGCGTGAGCATGAGCCTTATACGGCACACTGATTACATCTGCACGTTGCTTATTGCCCACTACAGAAACCATCGGGTCAGTATCACAAAAGATTAAAATTCCGCTTTTAGGTGTCTGATCAGCAAATTTGTCGAATGCTTTCAGGTACTCTTCTTCTGTTGGGAAAACATTAGCGTGATCCCAGGCAACTCCGCTGATCAGCCCAATGTGGTGCTGATAGCGTAAGAATTTGGGTGTCAGGTCGATGGCCGAACACAGATATTCATCACCTTCGATAATAATGAGAGGAGCATCTGAAAGCTTAACAGGATTATCCACACCTTTAATGCGTGCCCCGATAACGTAATCAAATGAGCGGTTATAGTAGTTCAGAACGTGGACAACAATTCCCGTAATGGTTGTTTTACCATGACTGCCGGCAATGATAACGCGCTGCTTATCAACTGAATGATTGTAGATGTATTCAGGAAAAGAGTAAATCTTTAAACCAAGCTGCTGTGCTTTCAATAATTCAGGATTATCCTTTTTGGCATGCATGCCCAGGATAACCACATCCAGTGCGCTGTCGATTTTTTCAGGATTCCAGCCTTCGGCTTTAGGCAGCAAGCCATTTTTTTCAAGCGCAGAACGGGAAGGTTCGAAGATTTCATCATCAGAACCGGTAACGGTATGTCCCTGATTCTTAAGGGCTATTGCCAGGTTATGCATTACGCTGCCGCCTATGGCAATAAAATGTATTCGCTGTGGCTTCGACATACCTTCTTATTTGATCCTAAAATAAAGTAAAATGTTCGTGGTCTGCAATTTACCCCAGACTTATTCACGATAACTTTTAAGTGAAATATGTTTATCGAATAATTTTCAGGCTTATCAAAAAAAATCAGCAAGAATTTATTCACAATTTTATGTGTTTCTTTTGTTAACAACTTCTTCTGTTCAAATTAAAAAAAGGTGTTGCTGTTGTTTACGTTTGTCACCCGATTCAATTAGCAACAATTCCAACAATCACTATAGATGGAACAAAACCGGTCAACGTCAGTAAGGTTAAGCAACAAGTCGACCAAGCTTATGCCGAGAGATATCTCGGAAAGCATCGGCAAATTGCCACCCCAGGCGCTTGAACTGGAAGAAGCAGTGTTAGGTGCGCTCATGTTAGAAAAGAGTGCCCTTAACGCTGTTGTTGAGTTTCTAAAACCCGAGCATTTTTATTCCGAATCGCACCGCGAAATCTACACCGCAATCATTACGCTGTTCAAGAGCTCCGAGCCGGTGGATATGCGGACCGTGGTAAACCAGTTGCGCAAAGACGGCAAGATTGAACTGATCGGTGGTGCATATTACATCGCAGAACTAACCTCGAAAGTCAGTTCAGCAGCCAACATCGAGTACCACGCCCGCGTGATCATCGAAATGGCCATTAAGCGCGATTTGATCCACATCGCCTCGCAGGTTCATCAGGATGCCTACGAAGATACGACCGATGTGTTTGAACTGCTCGACAAAACCGAGCAGTCGATCTTCGCGATCTCCGATTCGAACTTGCGGAAGAACTACGATAACATGAAAAACCTCATGTATCGTGCCATCCAGGAACTTCAGAAATTAAAAGAACATAAAGACGGACTCACCGGAGTACCAACCGGATTTTCTGCGCTTGACCGGATGACGTCCGGCTGGCAAAACTCAGACCTGGTGATTATCGCGGCTCGTCCCGGTATGGGTAAAACTGCGTTCGTGGTTTCCGCCATGCGTAACGCAGCGGTCGACTTCAAACGTCCGGTGGCAATCTTCTCATTGGAGATGGCTTCCGTTCAGTTGGTGAATCGTATGATTTCCGCGGAAGCGGAACTGGAAGGTGAAAAAATCCGCAAAGGCCAGCTTGCCGATTTCGAATGGCAACAGCTTGTTCACAAAACCAATCGTCTTTCCGCAGCACCCATATTTATTGACGATACACCGGCACTTTCCATTCTTGAACTTCGGGCGAAATGCCGCAGATTAAAATCAGAGCATAACATTGAGTTAATCATTGTCGATTATCTTCAGCTGATGCGTGGCGATTCAGCGGGTAACCGCGAACAGGAGATTGCGTCTATCTCGCGTGCACTGAAAGGCATCGCAAAAGAACTTTCGGTTCCTGTACTGGCACTGTCGCAGTTAAGCCGTTCCGGTGCTTGGCAATAATCACCTCACCCATGCCTTGTGTTGGCCATCCATCTTCGTCAACGGTAATCTTATAATATTCCGGACGATACAGGAACAT
>CAZHQP010000259.1:0-4481 GCA_964534735.1 uncultured Roseivirgaceae bacterium | reverse complement strand
TCTTTTCGCTTGCTGCTTTTGCGCAGTCAGGCAACTATTTCCTGTCAAACTTCTCACCGGATAAAGATCTTGCCGATAATGTTTGCTTTGACATTGCGCAGGATAATCGCGGAGTTTTTTATTTCGCCACGCAAGCAGGAATTCTTCAGTATGATGGCCGCAGCTGGGATGTTATCCGTACAAATGGTGCTGCTTACGCGATTGAGCTTGCTGAAAATGGCGTGCTCTATGTAGCCGGGCCAAAAGGCTTTGGTAAAATAGCCCCGGATAAAAACGGACTGGAAAGCTTTCAACTGCTGTACGACAAACCAGGCGCTGAATACATCTTCCAGATCATTACGTTAAAAGACAAGGTTTACTTCCTCAATGAAAAAAATCTTTTCGTCCATTCTACAGCAACAGACAGTACAACAACATTTTCTTCGAGCGCTACAACGGGGGCTTTCTCTGGCCTTACAGAAATATTCGGTACAGTTTACATCAGCACAGAAGAACAGGGATTATTTCGCGAAGCAAACAACCAGCTCTCCAAGTCAAGGCTGCCATTGCCCGATAGCTCACAGTTAATGTTCTCCTCCAGGTTTGAGAATAATTATTTACTCGGTACTTCCGATAACCGGCTCTTTTTATACAACGATAAAATGCGGTTGAAAGAGCTTCAACTGAAAGACCCCGGCTATGCAAATGCCAGTGTGATCATAAATGCAACATGGGTAACAAAAGATCTGATCGCGTTAGGCACGTTGCGCGGAGGCGTGCTTTTTGTTGACCCTGCAACCGGGATTACAACAGAGACAATTAACTACGACACGGGCCTTCCTGATAACGAGATTTATTCGATCACGTGCGATAAAGATAAAAACGTATGGGTTGCTCATACCTATGGGTACACACGCATCGCACCGTATTTGCCGTTCAGGTCGTTCAAGCATTATCCAGGCCTGGAAGGGAATCTTTTATGCGCCACAACCTATCAGGGCAATGTTTACGTGGGTACATCGCTTGGCTTATATAAGCTGGAGAAAGAAGATTCGTACGATGAAATCACTTACTATGCGGATGTTCCGGTAAAGTCAAAAAAAGACACCAAGACAACGCCTGCAAAAAATCAAAAAGAAGAACCCGAGAAGAAAGGTGGCTTCTTTTCTTTCTTAAAACGGAAGAAACCGGCAACAACTACGGCTAAATCAACTACGACACAGCAAAACACATCGCAGAAAAAGGTTCGGTATAAAAAGGAGAAGCGCACGAAAAAAATTTTACGTTCAAGGGCATTTAGCTACAAAAAAGTAAGCGGCATCAATGCAAAGATTACTCAACTGGTTCTCTGGCAGAATAAATTAATTGCAGCAGGTCTGGAAGGTGCTTTTGAGATCAACCAACTTAAGTCAACGGCTGTGATGGAAAGTCCGATACGATTTCTGCTCGCCTCCGAAAGAAGCAAAACACTATTTGTTTCTACTTACGATGATAACCTGCATCAATTAAGCGTAGCGAAAAATAGCTGGAATGATGAGAACCTGATTCAGAACATTGATGATCCGGTTAATTACATTTTTGAGGAAGGCAGCGATGCGATCTGGTTTTGCAGCTATGATAAGGTTTACAGACTTGAATATAAAGATGGACTTACACATGCAGCACAAAGCCTGAGTGTGGTTAACCCGAGCTTTGAAAAAACAGTGGGTGTAAATCTTAACGGCCAGGTGATCATAGCAACCTCAGCGGGATTTTACTTTTATGATAAGGGTAAGAAAGAATTGATCAAATCTGATACGCTTGCCGAACCGAAATCGTATTTCGCCAATAACTCAAACCTGTGGTTCAGAGATGAGCATCAATGGTACATCTCGGGCAATAGCGGTAACAAGACCAATCTTCAGCTGTTAAATCTTTTCAATGACATCCGCTATATCTCGTCTGACGCCAAAACGGGCAACGTGTGGATTATTACGGGGAACAATGAATTGCTGCGCTTTAACAGCGATAAGGTAAGACCGATTGAGACGGTGTATCCGCTGTTCCTGAAAGCGATCTCACAAAAGGACGATGTTACCATAAGAAGCAGTTCGCTTGAGATTGATCAGGAAAACAGTTCGCTGAAAATTGAAGTGATCCGGCCTGATTACATCGGTGCGAATGCAGTTGAGTATCGGTACATACTGGAAGGTCTGAATACGGAATGGTCGGAGTGGTCAAGCAAAAACAATGTGATTGATTTTCCATACCTGCCTCCGGGTGAGTACACATTACGATTTGAATCAAAAGATATTTTTGGCAAGCCCAGTGTAATGGAACCATTACCGGTTGAAGTTCTTCCGCCTTACTGGAAGCGGGTTTGGTTCTACGCACTCGAGTTTGCGATTTTCGCCTCATTAGTTCTTTTGTCGTTCAGACTAAGTCACCGGTATAATCTGGTAAGCCGGCTTTTATCCCTTTTATCAATTATCATCCTTATAGAGTTTATTCAAACGCTGGCCGGCTCAACCATTTCGTTGAATAGTGGTCCGGTGGTAGATTTTATTATCCAGGTTTGTGTGGCATTCATGGTTCTTCCGGTTGAAGGATTTTTAAGAACCTTTATGCTGAAGTCAATAGAAAAGAACAAAGCGGCAAGAAATAACCGCTGATAATCAAGGTGTTCTGCAGTATTTTCTTAAATTTCCTATCGTAAGCTTAATCGCGCGATGGGGAAGAAGCCAGCCAAAAAAATTCGTGTACAAGAGTCTCCGCAATTAACGGCTGGTAAATTTAAAGTACTGATAGAAAATGCATTTGACGGAGTCGTTCTGTGCGATGAAAAAGGGATTATTCAATACGCAAGCCCATCCGTAAAGAAAATAGTAGGATACAGTCCGGCAGAGCTTCTTGGAAGGAAAGGCACTGAATTTGTTTTTGAAGCGGATATCGTAGCGGCTCGTGAAGCCTTCAACAAGCTTTTGTTGAAGCCCAATAAAAGTGTAACACAAACACAACGCCTCATCAACAAGAGTGGAAAAATTGTTTGGTCGGAGTATACGCTTACCAACCTTTTAAAAAACCGGGATGTAAAAGGTATTGTATCAAATTTCAGGGTTATCCATCAAAAGAAAACGGTACATGATGATGCCGCTAAAAGCCGCCAGTTGCTGGGCACTATCAGCGATAACATTGCGGATGGAATTTTTTTGGGCATTATGGGTGGAGTATTTCAGTATGTAAACCGGGCTTTCCTTCAGTTGAGCGGATATAAGACGCTAGAACAGCTTCGCAATGTTAAACCGTATGATCTTTTTGTTCAACCCAGGCGCTGGGATGAGATCAACCGCCAACTGAAAAGAAACAAAAGCGTTCGTAACGAGCAAGCATTGTTCAAACGAAAAGGTGGTAAGAATTTCTGGGGCACCATTTCACTTACTGTCTTCAGAGATCATGATCGCGATTATTTCGTAGGTTCGGTCCAGGACATTACCCGACAAAAAGAAGCAGAGAAGCAGCTTCACGAATCACAGAATTTTTTAGACATCGTCATGCGTACAGTGACTGCGCCAATTTTCGTGAAGGACAGCAAGCATCGGCATGTAATGTTTAATGATGCATTCTGCTGGTTTACTGATCTTTCACGCAGAGAGCTTTTGGGCAAAACTGATTATGATTTCTTTACAAAGGAAGATTGCGATGTGTACTGGAAAATCGACAGCCAGGTGCTTCGTACCGGAAAGGAACTTCTGAATCATGAAAAAATAACGCTGAAGGATGGCAGGACCAAACACATGCTTACGGTTAAGTCGCGCTACATTAATGACGAAGGCGAAAAGTTTGTAATCGGGTTTATTACAGACATTACAGAGATCAGAAAACACGAAGAAGAGATCAATATACTCAACGCAAACCTGATGGGTGTAATGGAGAGCACCCAGGAATCCATTTATGCGATCGATACAAAATTCCGATACATTGCTTTTAATAAGAATCACGCGCGGATGGCAAAGCTTATCTATGGCGAAGGCATTCAAACCGGGAGCAGCTCAATTGAATATTTAAAAGGAACAGACGATGAGCGCTGGGTAACGGCAGAATTAAAGCGTGCGCTCAAAGGAGAGAATTTTGTTTCTGAGCAAAAGATCAATCAGCCGCGTTACCGCGATAAATTTATTGAGATAACCTATAACCCGATATTTGATCGGAAGAATTCAGTTACCGGTGTGGCAGTTTTTGTGCGTGATATTACCCAACGGAAAAAATCAGAGGCCAAGCTGAAAATATTGAACGATGATCTGGCTTCGCAAAACTGGAGGCTGGCTGCGCAGGAAGAAGATCTTAAGACAACGCTTGAAGAATTATCAGAACGGAATTTTGAGCTGGATCAGCTCATGTATAAAACCTCGCACGATTTGCGCTCACCGCTTAGTTCTATTTTAGGATTGGTAAACCTCGCCAATCTTGATCCGGAAAAAGAAAATCACATCATCTATTTAAATAAAATTGAAGGCCGGATTAAA
>CAZHQP010000258.1:0-4533 GCA_964534735.1 uncultured Roseivirgaceae bacterium | reverse complement strand
GGTACAGATCGAAGCGCGCGTAATGGGTGATATTGCGATCAATCATATCATCCCAACTGCCATTGCTTACCAAAACAAGCTGATTGTAAACGCAAACGGATTGAAGGGCCTGGGCGTGGATAACAAGGCTGTAGTGAAGACGATCAAGGAAATGTCGGGCTTTATTGAGACCATTAAAACCAATGTGCACGAGATGATCGAAGAGCGGAAGCGTTTGAATAAGCTTACGGACACGCATAAACGCGCAACAGGCTACTGCAAAAACATTAAGGAGAAATATTTTGACGAAATCCGCGATGCGGTAGATAAATTAGAGTTATTGGTGGACGATGAGGATTGGCCACTTGTAAAATACCGGGAACTTTTGTTTCTTCGCTAAGTAATTTACCTAAACCTAAGGAAAAGCGGATTGTTGAAAAGCAGTCCGCTTTTTTATTGTAGCTTGTTCGTTCCAAAACTCAAAAAAACCTATGAAAACCTTTACCCTGGGCTTTTTTGGACTTCTTATTGCCATGAGCGTAAGTGCCCAAAAAACGCCCGTAGAAGATGTTACCAACCTGGTAACGAAAAGTGATGCCGAGGCACATCTAACCTTTTTGGCAGCCGATGAAATGCGAGGCCGTAATACCGGATCCCGCGAACTGGATATAGCTGCCAACTACATCGCTTCAAATTTTAAGCAATGGGGGTTGAAATCAGCTCCGGGCACAACCAATTATTTTCAGGCGGTGGAGTTAGAGCGCGTGTATCCGGCTTCCGTGATTGATCTGACAATCGGACAGCAGCTATTTAAGGTTAAAGATGAAATTGTTAAGATATCCGGAGGAAATACAGAGGTTTCCGGAGATATCGTTTTTGTGGAGTACGGAACACGTGCTGATTTTGAAAAAGTAAAAGCAAAAGTAAAAGGCAAAATTGTGATAGCCTTTAGCGGCTCGTTAGAAGACAATGATGTTAATAGAGCGTTTGCAACAGGGCATGATAAGCATGCAATCGCAAAAGAATTCGGAGCCACAGCATTTGTAGAAATTCTTATGTCTCCGGGAATTCCATGGTCTGCGATTGTTGGCTATCTTCATAAGCCAGGCTTTGGAGTAAAGAAAGAAGATGGTATTCCGCACCTGTGGCTTAAAAACTCGGATGTTCCTGCGCTTACTGCACTAAAGAAAGATAAAAAAGCTACCGGAAGTCTGAAGATAGCCGGTTCACGGGTTGATGCCGTTGCGGCAAAAAATGTAGCTGCTGTGGTTGAAGGAACAGACCCGGTTCTCAAAAACGAATACATTGTTGTCTCTGCGCACTATGACCACGTGGGTGTAAAGAACAGACCTAATCAATCGGATTCAATCTACAATGGCGCACGTGATAACGCGATCGGAACAGTGGGCATGCTGGAAACTGCCCGGTTCTTTTCGAAGTATCCTCAAAGGCGTTCTGTTTTGCTGCTTGCATTAACTGCAGAAGAAGCAGGCTTGCTGGGAAGCTCATGGTATTCTGATCATCCGCTGATCCCATTAAAACAAACGGTGTTTAATTTCAATTGCGATGGCGCAGGTTACAATGATACGTCAATCGCGACCATTATTGGAATGGAGCGCACTACGGCTGAACCTGAAATTCAGAAAGCCTGTGAAACATTTGGACTCAAAGCCACGGTTGATCCGGTCCCGGAACAAAATCTGTATGAGCGTTCAGATAACTACAACTTTGCCAGGAAGGGTGTTCCTGCCATCGACTTTGCACCGGGTACAAAAGCCTTCGATGCTGAGCTGATGAAATACTATCATCAACCAGCCGATGAGGTTGGCTCACTTGATTTTGATTACCTGGTCAAATATTTCCGGGCATATGTGTATACCAATTACCTGTTAGCCAATATGGACCATGCACCGGTATGGAAGGCTGGAGACAAGTTTGAGGCGGAAGCAAAGAAATTGTACGGAAAATAAAATCAAGTAAGCAGAGATGCATCCGGCATTGGAATTGGCATCTCTGCTTTCTTTTAGTTTGGGTATAGAAACACAGCGATATGTAAATTACCCTTTACAAGTATTGCATTCAAAAAAAATAATTGATCACCGCGCTGAAAGCAACTTAATTACTGCATTGCGAATAAGTTCAGGATCGCTCCATGGTACAAAGTGATTCATATCATCTTTTGTGACGATCTCAACCGATGTGTTCACCATCATCTTTCTGGCAAAGTCGGCATTGCCGGGATCAACCAGCTGATCTTTCTTTCCCTGGATAAAAATTACCGGACATTTAATTTCTTTCCAGCGCGGCTGCATGTTGTAAAGCTGCGGCTGCAACTGATAGATTTCATCATTGGACGACCGGAAGGAGCGGGGCAGTACCCAGCTTAAGAATGGGGTTGCCAAAGGTGCCCGAAACCAAAGCTCATCCGGCTCAAGCTCAGGATCGATCGATGCAGCTACAAATACAAGTCCGTCAACCAGATCAGGATAATCCATTGCCATTTGCGCAATCACCGGGCCGCCTAGCGAATGCCCAACAAGAATAATGGGCCTGTTATTCTTATGCTTTTCAAGGATTTGCTTTAATGCTGCAGCTTGCTTTTCTAACGAGGGTTCTGCAATCCCGAAATTTGAATAACCAAATCCCGGGCGATCAGTTGTAATAACCAATGCATTATTTATGAGTGTGGTGTCAGCAAGAAAATCAATAAAGGCGCTTGACGACCCGGGGGAACCATGCACAAAAAGAACAAGCGGTTTATTCTCATTGCCAGCCTGTACATAATGGATCGAGTAAGCATCCGGGCCGGTTTTGTATTGATGCTGACTGCCTTTTACATTTTTTGATTGAAAGAATGCATCAACCTCTTTCGGACTCATCCGAAAAGTCATGCACGAATGGATAACAATAAGAAACAGGAAATAGGGAAGGCTCAATAAAAAAACGCGTAAGCGCCTGCCTTTCATCTCCGAATATTTAAGGTTTGAGAATTTTAGTGTATTGAGCCTGATTCAGCAATACCTCAGTGGCTTTTTTGAGCTCGTGATCATATTTGAAACCTGCTTCAACACTTCCTTTTTCGAGATAGTACCGGCCAATGATATCTTCCTCCAGTACTTTTCTGATTTGATCTTTGTAGAGCGTCAGCTCTGTCTTTTTATTCTCCTCAATCTTTGTTTTGATCAGTTCAAGCTGCGGCTTAAGTTCGGTATAGTATTTTTCCCGTTCTGCTTCCATGTTCAGTTCTTTCAGTTGCAGATCGAGATATGAGGTATATGCATAATTCTTGCCTTTCATCCATACTGTAAACTGCTGATATTCTTCATTGCTTAGTGAAAAATTGCGGGGTTGTGCAATGGTTGGATGATTAAACGCGTATAAGGTAGCGTAGTCAAATATAAATCCATCCTGGTAAAGCTTTTGTGTGATGGCATGCGCTTCTGTAGGCTGGAGCTTAACATCCGGATCTATACCACCGCCATCGTACACAATGCGGCCATTAAATGTTTTAAATTCGCGCTTTAGAGAATCCGGAACCGAGATCACACTTCCGTCTTCCCTGCGGTGTGAATAGTCAAGCACCTGGATACAACGGCCGGTAGGCGTATAATACTTTGCGGTTGTTACTTTAAGCTGTGAATTATAGGAGAGCGGTCTGCTTACCTGAACCAGTCCTTTTCCAAAAGATTTTTCGCCCACAATAACAGCCCGGTCATAATCTTGCAACGTTCCGGCCACAATTTCAGATGCTGATGCACTGCCGCGGTTAATGAGAACTGTCACCGGCATTTCGGTATCAACCGGGGCGTTAAGTGTTTCGTAATTTTGATTGTGCTCCTGGATCTTTCCTTTGGTGCTGACTACTAATTTTCCTTTTGGAAGAAATATATTGCAGATATTCACCGCTTCATGGAGCAAGCCTCCGGGATTGTTCCGTTAATCCAGCACAACGGAGGTTGCGCCTTTTTCTTTGAGTGCGATCAATGCGGTCTTAAATTCTTTACCTGCATCGGGTGTGAACTCTAATAATTGAATATATCCGATATTGTTTTCAAGCATGCCAAAGTAGGGCACGTTGCTGACTTTAATTTTCTCACGCCTAAATTCAAGTTTGATTGGTTGATCGGAACCCATCCGCTTGACTGTAAGGCTAACCGGGGTTCCAACCTGACCTTTCATTAAATGACCTTCCTGACCGGCATCAAGCTTTGCCAAATCAACGTTGTCAATCTTAAGAACTTCATCGCCAATCTTCAAACCGGATTTTTGTGCGGTGTACCCTTCGAGCACCATTGTAACCACGGTGCGGTTGCCGATCTTTCTTGTGTAAGCCCCGATACCACCATACTGCCCTGTGTTCAGTGTGCGGTAATCTTCCACCATGTCTTCGGGAATGTAATTTGTATATGGATCGAGTGACTCCAGCATCGCATCGATGCCGGTCTTCACGAGTGTATTTGGATTCACCTCATCTACATAAGTCGCATTGACTTCTTTGAAAAGCGTGGCGAAAATGTCGAGGTTTTTGGCGATTTCGAAATAGCGTTCACCAGG
>CAZHQP010000257.1:0-4555 GCA_964534735.1 uncultured Roseivirgaceae bacterium | reverse complement strand
AAACCTCGTAAATGAGGGTATTATCAGCACCAGTGAAGTCAGACCAATAGTTGTCAGGGTAATCAGCGGCACAAGATTATTCTTGTACGAGAGGGTTGTTAATACAGAATAATAAAAAGACCTGTTTACCAGCGTGAGGAATATATTAGCGGAAATGAGAGTAATAAATATCATGGTTCGTGTGATGTTCTCACTAAAATCATGATGAATTGAGTACTGATAAATGAATAGTATACCCGCTGTGATAGCTAATCCTTGAAGTATGCTTGCGCTGAGTTCCTGAAGATTAAAAAAAGTAGTAGTGAATGGCCGGGGCTTTTGTAGCATGGTGTTTTTCTCCATCGGTTCGTTTTCGTAGATGATGGAACATGTTGGTCCCATGATTAACTCCAGGAATATAACATGCACCGGAGTAAAGATGGCAGGATAGACCCATCCCAATACAAGTGGAATAAATACCGTGAGTATGATAGGAATATGAATGGATATGATGTATTGAATTGCCTTTTTCAGGTTAGCATAAATCCTTCTGCCCATGGCTACGGCATCCACCATGCGGGCAAGGTCATCATCGCTTAAAATCAACGATGAAACTTCTTTTGCAATTTCGGTTCCCCGCTTTCCCATCGCGATGCCAATATGAGCAGCCTTTAAGGCAGGTCCATCATTTACACCATCACCCGTCATGGCAACAATCTGTTGATTGGATTTTAAAGCATTCAATATTCGCAGTTTTGCTTCGGGAAACATTCGGGTGAATATATTCACCTGCATTGCCTTTACCTTCAATTCATCGTCAGTCAGGTTAAGCAGTTCTTCGCCATTCATTGTCTTTTCCCATCCCTTAAACCCGACCTGGCGGGCGATGGTTGAAGTGGTAGCGGCATTGTCACCGGTAATTATCTTCACAGATATACCGGCAGCATAAAATGACTTAAATACGGAGGCAATATTTTGCTTGGGAGGGTCATAGAATGCAACCAGGCCAATGAACTTAAATTTGAACTGTTGTTGATCTTTAGGGAAATCGTTTCCCTGATAGGTAGAGATACCAACACCCAATACGCGGAATCCATCTTCCGCTAATGTTCTGACGGCTTTTGAAATATTATCCCTTTCGTCATCCGATAGTTCAGAAACTTTAATTAATGCTTCAGGTGCTCCTTTTGCGGCAACGATTCGTTCGCCAGTGTTATTTTCAAAAAGATGTGTCATCATGGGAGGTTTTCCACCCAACGGATATTCGTGAACCAGGCGATATTCCTTTCGTGCATCAACAGAAGAAGATTTTCTATATGCCTCATGTAAAGCAATTTCCATCGGGTCGAACGGAATCGGTTCACTCGCCCACATAGCAATGCTGATCAAATCGTTCTCTTGTTGCGTAGCTTCTTCGGGAGTTACTATTTTATTGGATGCCAGAACAAAGAGCCTGGCAAGGCTCATCCTGTTTTCAGTAATCGTACCGGTCTTGTCTGTACAGATGACTGTTGCACTTCCGAGCGTCTCGACAGTCTTGGTATGTTTGACAATAATACCGAGTTTCATCAGCCGCCATGCACCTAAGGCCATAAAGGTGGCAAAGGCTACCGGTATTTCTTCCGGAAGAATACTCATCGCCAGTGTCAATGCTTTAAGCAAACTTCCAAGTAACTCATGCGATTTAAAGAAATAGATTGCCCATACAATGAAGAAAATAATCGTTCCGGCAAATGCCATTTTTTTTACAAAGCTGTTTATCTGCTTTTGCAAAGGAGTTTCTTCTTCTTCAATGCCATCCAGGCTTTTTCCAATTTTACCTAATGCTGTGGATGCACCGATTGCTGTTACTTCGCAAATGGCCAATCCACTGGCAACTGTTGTGCCCTGAAATACTTTATTATTCTTATCTTCTTCGTTTTTGCTTACCGACAGCGACTCGCCCGTGAGTACAGATTCATTAACAGAGAAATCATTTGCGCGGACTATTATTCCATCCGCTGGTATTGAAGATCCCTCATCAACAATGATAAAATCGCCAACAACAATATCTTCCCGTTTTATTTCCGTTTGGACTTCATTTCGGATTACTTTGCAGGCCGGCTGTGTTAATGAGTTTAATGCAGCCAGGGCATTCTTTGACCTTGATTCCTGATAGACGGATATTCCTATGACAATGAAGATTGCCAGAACCATGAAAACACCATCACCGGTTTCACCACTGACAAAGTAAAGCGTGGAAGCTACCAGCAAAAGCAAAAGCATAGGTTCTTTGAACAATTGTAGCAGGGGGGTGAAAAAACGCTCTTTCTTATGAGTTACTTCATTACGTCCGTGCCGAGCGCGTGAGTCATTCACCTGTTCATTGGTCAATCCCCTGACAATAAATTCGGATGGAGTTTTCATGGATGCTGATTACCGACAGGGATTACTCTTGTTTATTCTTTAATAATCCCATAAGTTCAAAAGAACCCTGAATTACCACGGGCGATCCAATTGAAAGGTCTTTTGATAAATGTATTTCTGCAAATTCCTGATCGGCAGCCTCTACGGTGACGGGAATTGCTTTGAATTTATTATCACCTGAAGGTACGAAGATAAAGTCCTTTCCTTCAAAATTTGAAATGGCATTAACCGGTACCACGTCAGTATATTTTGATGTTACTTCAATGGTAGCGGTAACAAACATTCCCGGAAGCAGCGATTTATCTAACTTATCCAGGTGACAATGAACGTTAACCGTACGCTCCGGACTGATCTCCTTTCCTATAAGGTAGACAGAGGCTTGATATATCAGGTTACTGCTGGCAAGTTGAAAGGTTACTTTTTGCCCAACTTCAATTTTGTTGATGTCTTTTTCGTATACGAGTAACTCAGCGTGGATATGTTCCAGATTGACAATTTTAAACATTACATCAGCAGCATTCACATATTGACCAATGTTCACATTCACAATTGTTACATACCCGTTAATCGGAGCATATATATTAATCGTGGATTTAATTTTTCCTGTCTTCAATTCTGAGGGAGATATGTTGATCATGGCCAGCCTGGCTTCCAACCCGTTCACCACGGCACGCGTACTTTCATATTGTGACTTTGATTGTTGTAGTGCCTTTTGTGCGTTTACATTTTCCCTGGCAAGTTCCTGCTGACGTACATATTCAGCCTGAAGGAATTCGAGTTTACTGTAATTATCCAGGTAATCTTGCTGCAGCAGCACGTACTCCTGATTTTCAAGTGTTGCCACAATCTCGCCTTTCCTCACCTTCATGCCTTGCAATAATTGAGTACTTCGCACAAACCCGCCCATAGGGGCTGCAAGAGTCACCAGATTTTGCGGAGGTACATCTAGTTTCCCATTTACTTCGACACTTCCGATCATTTTTCTTTGCTCGATCTTCCCAAGGTGAATACCTGCTTTTTTGTATTGAGCTTCTGATACGGAAACATCATTAGCTGTTGTTAGTGAGTCGGTTGCCGGCTCCTGGTCAACCGGCTTACGGTCACAGGCGAGTAGACTCAGCGTACTTATTGCAATTACAATTATATTTTTCATGTTAATTTTCACCTTTTAGATAATCGATAGTAATAATGCTCTGATTGTATTGTTGCAGTGCAAGCAAATAGCCTTCGCGTATGGCCAGGACTTGCCGCAGGTTCAGTAACAGAGAAGTATAGTCAATTTCACCGCTCTTAAACGCCAGGCGGCTTTGATGCTCCAACAAGTCTGCCGTTTTTAATGCCGAGCTTCGGTAGTACTCAAGACTAATTTTGTTCTTCGTTAATTCCTGAAGAGTTTGATTATACTGTTGTGTAATGCTTAAACTGATCGCTTCACTTTGTTTTTTGGCAACTTCGGTTGCAAGGGATGCAGCCTTTATCCGTGCGGTATGAGGTGCGAACCACAATGGAAATGATATCCCGGCCTGAAATCCCTGAAACCGTTTTGCTGATCCAAAGTACTGATCTCGCCCGTTGATGTTTTGAGTGCCAATCAGTGTCTGATTGAAATAGCCCACACGTAAGTCAGGCATTATACGGGCAACTTCTACTTTACGCTGCCAGTTACTTACTTCCGTAAGCTGTTTGCTGAAGGCCAGTGAGGGATTTTTTGAAAGATCTGTCGAATCCGGGTATTGAATTTCATCCATTGTCGCAAAATTTTCGAGGCTTCCAGCTACTTCTGTTATTGTATTTGATTGACAAAGCAACTGAAGATGGCTGAAGGCAATCCGGATATCTGCTCTGTTTCTTCCCCGTAAATTTTGAACTTCAAATAATTGTGTCTCAGCGGCTGTTTTTGCGAGCAGCGTACCTTCACCGGTTTTATATTGCAGATTTGCTATCCGTGCAAGATCGTTAAGCAGACTATCTTGCTGAACAAGCAATTCGTGCTGCTGTTTGAGATACAGCAGTTGATTGAATAGCTGCTTTACCTGAAAGGTTATTTCATGTTTATTAATATTTTCTTTCAGAATAGCCGAGGCAGTCAATGCTTTATTCAGACCATGTTGCTTCCAGAACAGGGTCGGAAAAGGTATGCCCTGAACGATGGTTAAGTTATTGTCGTCTT
>CAZHQP010000256.1:0-4572 GCA_964534735.1 uncultured Roseivirgaceae bacterium | reverse complement strand
GACTACTCATTACATGGATGAAGCAGAGTATTGCAATCGTATCTCCATTATGGTTGATGGAAGAATTGAAGCACTGGATACACCAACCAATCTGAAAAAGAACTTTAACGCAAGCTCGATGGACGAAGTATTCTACCAGCTAGCACGGGGCGCAAAACGCACAGATTAACATGAAACAGTTTATAATCTTTGTCAGGAAAGAATTTGCGCACGTGCTCCGGGATCGTAAAACACTGCTCATATTATTTGGTATGCCGGTTATGCAAATTCTCATCTTCGGATTTGCGCTTACCAATGAAGTAAAAAATTCTTCCATTGTGGTGATTGATTATGCACAGGATGCCGCTTCACAGGAATTGATTAGTCGAATTGAAGCGAGCAGGTACTTTGAAATTGAAAAGATTGTCATGGATCATTCCAAAATTGAAGAATCGTTTAAAGAGGGAAAGGTAAAGCTGGCCCTGATATTTCCAGAGAACTTCAATACCGACCTGATGCATCTGAATAAAGCCCAGCTTCAGGTAATCACCGATGCAACCGATCCGAATACGGCAAACACATTAACAAACTACCTAACGGCAATTATCCTGGATTACCAGGCTGAGTTGAATCAAAATGCATCAGCTCTTTATCAGATCACTCCGGAAACCAGAATGCTGTATAATCCACAATTAAAAAGTGTTCACGGGTTTGTTCCCGGAGTAATGGCACTCGTGCTGATGCTAATCTGCGTTATGATGACTGCCGTTTCAATTGTTCGCGAAAAGGAAATGGGCACGATGGAGATTCTGCTGGTGTCACCTTTTAAGCCACTGCTGGTCATTGCCTCCAAAGCAGTTCCATACATCATCCTTTCTCTCGTCAACGTAACGTCAATTCTGTTGCTTAGCGTTTTTGTTCTTGACCTTCCCGTCAACGGAAGCATCTTGCTGCTTTATGCCGAAAGTACATTATTCATTATTACCTGTTTAACGATTGGCATTTTTATTTCGGTAAAAACAGCTTCGCAACAGATTGCCATGCTTATCTCTCTTATGGGTATGATGTTACCAACCATTCTTTTCAGTGGATTTATGTTCCCGATTGAAAATATGCCTGAAATTCTGCAAGTCATAACCAATATTGTTCCGGCAAAATGGTATTACATCATTGTAAAATCCATTATGATCAAAGGCCTGGGATTTTCCGCGATCTGGAAAGAAACGCTGATCTTGTTCGGCACAACTGTACTTCTTCTGATCATCAGCTTAAAAAGCTTTAAAATCCGTTTAGCATGAGAACCGTAAAATTTTTGTTGCAAAAAGAGTTCCTGCAGGTTTTCCGTAACCGGGCAATCATCGCCATGATTTGCGTTATGCCCGTTGTTCAATTAGCTGTTCTTCCCTGGGCGGCCGATTATGAAGTGAAAAATGTCAATCTCGCAGTTGCAGATCATGATCATTCACCATATTCACAACAATTGATCAACAAGATCACAGCTTCCGGATATTTCCGATTAACCGGTTATAATGCTTCCTTCAAAGAAGCGATGACATTAATCGAAAGCGACAGAGCTGATTTGATCCTGGAAATCCCTGCAGGATTCGAAAAGAACCTTGTACGAGAAAACCATCAGAAACTTTTTGTTGCGGTAAACGCGATCAACGGAACAAAAGCTAATTTGGGCGGAGCCTACCTGGCACAAATCATTAAGGGGTACAATTCAGAAATCCGCACAGAACTCATTTCTGGTATTGTCGGTGATACCCGGCTTCATACGATTGAAATAACCTCTTCGAACTGGTTCAACTCGATGATGAACTATAAAGTTTACATGGTCCCGGGTATTCTCGCCATCCTGGTTACGATGGTTGGTGGTTTTCTCTCCGCGCTTAACATCGTAAAGGAAAAAGAAATTGGAACGATCGAGCAGATCAATGTTACCCCAATCAAAAAGCACCATTTTATTCTGGGTAAGCTTATACCCTTCTGGGTTTTAGGGAATATAGTATTTACACTTGGCTTGCTTGTGTCGTGGATTATTTATGGGATTGTTCCGGAAGGAAATCTGGTCGTACTATATTCCTTTATCACTATTTACTTAGTGGCCGTGCTGGGCTTTGGATTACTGGTTTCAACCTTTTGCGATACACAACAACAGGCGATGTTCATCATGTTCTTTTTCATGATGCTGTTCATTCTTCTGGGAGGATTGTTCACTTCTATCGATAGCATGCCAGGCTGGGCAAAAACAATAACAAAGCTTAACCCTGTGCGCTATCTGATCGAAGTTATGCGGATGGTTATTCTCAAAGGCAGTGAACTGAAAAACATCCTCCCCCATATGGGTATCATGGCCCTGTTTGCCATTGGATTAAATATGCTGGCCATATTTAACTACAAGAAAACATCCTGATAAAAAAAGCTTTGGTTGATTGGTGTCCCATTCATGTAAAAAGTGGATTGCATAGACCTGGCTATGGCCATGGCGGCTGGTTTCCGGGCTACTTAACTTAACTGAAATGGATTACTCCCCGGATAAAAATCTCTCGGTTGCCATTCAGCTTTCAACCGATGACTTCCAAAAGCTGAAACGTGCACCGCGTTTTTTTTGAAATGTTCTTTGCCACAGAAGTTTCAAAATATTTAAATTAACCCGATGAAAAGATCCTGGTTGATTATTCTGCTGATGTGTTACACATCTTTCGTTATTGCACAATTTCCGGTACACGTTACGGGCACAATCAAACGGGTGGATGCTTTTGCATCCAAATATGTACCGGCCCGGACTATTGCCGTTTGGCTACCGGAAGATTATGATTCCACCCAAAAATACCCGGTCCTGTACATGCACGATGGTCAGAACTTGTTCGACAGTACCGTAAACTGGAATCACGAAGAATGGAAAGTTGACGAAACGATCACTAAGTTAATTAAGGAAAAGAAGATCCATCCCTGCATTGTGGTGGGGATCTGGAACATGGGCGATACACGCTGGAACGAATACTTTCCACAGAAAGCAGTCAACTATTTTCCGGCTGCGGATATGAACACGTTTACTGCAACGTATCTCAAAAAGCCTTTACAAGCAGATGATTACCTGAAATTCCTGGTTAAAGAACTGAAGCCTTTTATTGATAAGTCCTTTCCAACGTTAACCGACCGGGACAATACGTTCATTGCAGGCTCGAGCATGGGCGGTTTGATCTCGTTGTATGCAATGTGTGAATATCCGAAAGTGTTTGGCGGGGCAGCGTGTATTTCCACACATTGGATTGGCGGCTGGCCTCCACCGGTAGCTTACATACCGAATGGTTTTTATCAATACCTGAGAGATGAATTACCATCACCTAAAACACACAAGATTTACTTTGATTACGGAACGGAGACGCTCGATCAGCATTATAAACCTTATCAGTTGGAGGTTGATAAAATCATGACTGCAAAGGGCTATACATCAGCGAACTGGATCACAAAGGAATTTGTCGGAGAGAACCACTCCGAAGCTTCCTGGAAAAAACGGTTTTATATCCCGGTTGAGTTCCTTCTCGGAAAGTAATCAGGCAATCTTCAGCTCCGCCATCCGGTTCTTCATATTCTGAAGCTCACGCGAAAGCTTGATGTTCTTTTCAACGGCTACGTGCTTGTAGTCTTCGAACTCCTTGTAAACATCATCGCTTACTTTTTTGCTGTCGCGGGATGCCTTGAAAGCCATTTTGCTGATTACGAACAAAACTCCGCAAAGAACAAGCAATCCCACAACCAGAAAAGTGGTGAATGTTACAAAGCCTGCTTTCGAATACGACATCCCGAATACGTTGATGTTCGCAACATTGGAAGCAAGCTCCTGCTTATCTGCTTCAGTTTTGGCAACCTGAGCTTTTAACATTTCAATTTCAGCAGCTTGCTGTTTTGTTAATACAAGCCCTTCACTAATCGCTGCGCGCTTGGTTTTCAATGAATCTTCGATAACCCGCCAGAACTGGTCCATTTCGAAAAGCTTTACCATCCGGAAGCCATTAATAACCTCCAGGTCACTTTTAAGATTGGCGTATTGTTGCCTCAGGGTTTGCGGACCGGTTTGAACAACCGGTTGAGGGTTTTGGGCGATTGATAGCGTGACAAAAGCAACCAGACAGAAAAGAGCTGTAATGTATCTCATGGCGGTAGGTGTTAGCGATACAAACGTAAGTATACACGGCTTTTACATAAACCGTAAACCGATAAACCGAATTGAAAACCGATTGACGGTTTATATGCACCGATGTATGGCTATCTACCAGTTAATCACCTTTTTATCGCGATAGAATTTTCCACTGATAACGTGTTTATCCGCAGCAAGCCAGACCGCAGTTTCTGCACCTTTTGATACAGTTCTCGGAGCGCCCTTTCCGCCCATATCGGTTTGAACCCATCCCGGGCACATCGCAAAAACTTTCACATTACTGCTGCGAAGTTCTGCCGAAAGAAGGACGGTGAACGCATTAAGCGAGGTTTTGCTTAACCGGTAAGCTGCATACCCGCCTGAATACAGGGAATTGATCTCGCCCATTCCACTCGACAGGTTGATAATCCGGGCGTCCGGGCTTTTCT
>CAZHQP010000255.1:0-4591 GCA_964534735.1 uncultured Roseivirgaceae bacterium | reverse complement strand
CTTTTGCTTCATCAGCTGCAATCTTCTTCAGTTTGTCGGCTGCCGAGTCACGGATGTATTGAAGCGGGAATTTATTATTGATCAATGACTCAAGCGTTGCTTTTGCGTTGAATACTTCACCCTGAGCCAGGTAATTATCCGCCAACAACAGGAATGATTTCCCAACCCACTCGTCATACACTGAAAATTCCGGGCTGCTGCTGATCGCAATCAATGCTTCGTTGCTCTGCTTGTATTGCTTGGTTAATGAGAAAATTTCCCCGATCCGGTACTTGGCTTCTGCACCGTATTCATCGCGGGCAGTGTTTAATGTGTTCAGGAATTCGTCCTTTGCAGATTCGTAATCACCTTTTGCCATGGCCGCCTTACCGAGATAAAGTGAAGCCTTGTTCTGCGCACCTGCATTTACATTTCCCTTTTCAAGGATCAGGTTCGCATACGTGCTTACCGAATCATATTGTGCCAGCAAATAGAATGATTCCATTAACCCGGACCACGCTGCGTACAAATCTTTTTTGCTTGCAGCAAAGCGCTCAACTTTATGATAACTCACAACTGCATTTGAATATTTACCCTGCTTGAACTGGATCTCTGCAATGCGACCTGCTACTTTATTCGCATTAGGCGAAGTCGGATCGGCTGCAAGTTCGGTATATAATGCTAATGCTTTATCGTATTCTGTTAAACGATATTGCGATTCGGCAATGAAGAACTTCGCCTCGCCCAGCTTGGCGCTTTGCGGGTATGCATTCTGGAAAGTTGTGAAACTGGTAATTGCTTTTGCATACTGCTGGTCGTAATACTGGTTCTTGGCCGATTCAAAATTAATAACTTCCAGATCCTTACCTCCCGGGTTTGCATTAGACACAAGCGCCAGGTATTGATCATATTCATCGCTTCGTTTCGCCTGACTTAAAGCTTCCTGCAACGGCAACAACACTTGTTGTGCAACGGGATGTGACGGGAATTGCTTGATCACCGCCTGGTAATCGTCAATGGTTTTATTGTATTCTTTCAGGTTATAGTTCGAGGCTGCCCTGCGCTCGTACGCATAAGGCAAAAATCGTGAGCCGGATTGTGAGCCTTCATTAATAAGCCGGCTCAGATCGCTGATCGCCACGGCATAATTGCTTTGCTCGATTTCAAACTGAGCACGCTGGAACAATGCTTCATCACGATACGGTGATTTCGGATATCCGGTTATCAGGTTGGAGAATTGAGTTCTTGCTTCACCATACTTTCTTAAGATACCATTGATCACCCCCGTCTGGAAAAGAACGTAGTCAACATCGGGTGTTTTGAACTGACGGGCTTTATCATAGTTCGCGATGGCCTCTGAATACGCTTTCGTCACGAAATAACAATCTGCTAAACGCAGAACTCCATCGGCATACGTAGCTGAGCTTTTATTGCCTCTATTAACAAACTCCTTAAAGTTGTAAAGCGCCTGGTCGTATTGCTTCAGATTGAAATAGCAATATCCAAGTCCATAGCGGGTTTTGCTGATAACTTCAGGTTCAGCAGAAGCACCTAACGCTATAACTTTTGTATAAAAAGGTGCAGCTTCTTCAAAGCGTCTGCCAATAGAATAGGCTTCACCATTCCAGAAGCTGGCCAGCGCTACGTATTTAGGATCAACCGGACTGGCGAGTGATTTGGTGAAGAACTTAACGGCCTCTTCGTAGTTTTCTTTGTTGAAAAGCTCTGAGCCTTTCAGGTAAGTCGCTTTCTGATATGCCTGATCCACGCTTTTCGTTCGGGACGGCAGCGCCTCAATGTATTCGATAGCTTTGTTATAATTATTTCCGTTTACATAGGCCTGCGCAAGCAATTCACGTACGGCAATGTTGTGATCACTTGCCGGATAGGTCACCAAAAACTTTTCAAACTCGGTGATGGCCACATCGCTCTTGCCTAAGTCATAGGAGATTTTGGCGAACTGAAACGTACTCTCTTCCGCCAGCTTTTTATCTTTTACATAGCCTTTTGAGTGATTGAATGAGTTTAGCGCAAATTGCTTATTGCCTTGCTTGAGATACAGAATCCCTAAATAATACGAAGCATAAAAGCTTACTGAATCCTGTTTGGCAGCGGAAGTTTTCAGATACCCGACAGCCTTATCATCCTTTCCGAGAGAATAGTTGGCAAACCCAGCGCGGAACAATAATGAGTTATCAGCTTTCGCCTGATTGTCTTCCAAATAAATTTCATAAGCAGAAGCTGCTTTTGTATAGTCCTGCTTATAATAATAAGCATCTGCAACAAGCATGGACACCTCGCTGTAATTGGAGATTTGCGAAGCGCGGGACTCAAGTGAAGCCGCATACCTGATCAGCTCATCGAACTTATGCTGCTTGTAATACACGTTAGCGATCAGACTTGGAACAATGTTCGCATATGCCTGGCTTGCTTCGGCACGCTTAAGGTCGGTTAATGCTTCGGCATAACTTCCGCGTGAATATTCAATGAAGCCTGCGTAGTAATTTGCAGCCGGTGAGTACTGGCTCTCCTGTAATTTTACTGCATTAAACTTTTCAAGGGCATCATCAAGCTTCTTGAGATTGAAATAGCTATACCCCCATTTAAAGTATCCTTCTGTTTGCTGGTCTTGACTAAGCCCGGTAAAATTTACTTTTCCATAATAACTGATTGCCTTAGTATATTCTTTTTCTGCATAGAAGAAGTTACCCAGGTCGAAATAGGCAGTAGCACTTCTTGGGTTTGATGGATTATGGGTGATGAAATCGGCAATCAGCTTTTCACCATCCGAGTGGCCAAGCTTCAATGCGCTTAGCGCAATATAGTATTCAGCATCAGCCTTGCGCGAATCGGTTGGCGCTGCATATTTCAGGAAGTCGGTAAACACTACACGGGCTGCGCTGAAATTGGAATGATTGACGAGCTCGGTGCCTTTCTTATAGAGATTCTCGGTTTTGCTGCGGGATAACTGGTCCTGACTTTTTGCAACAAAGCTTATTAAAAGCAGGACATATAGAATTGAACTTGCTAACCTCACATTAACGGGTTTTATAAATAACAACCTGGCTTAAAAAATATTGCAAGAATAAGACCAAAAAATAAGGTGCAAAAGCTCCGTCCGAAAATCTGCAATCCTTTCAGCCACATGGCTATGATTCAAAGTTAAGTAAAAAAGTTGAAGGCGTAATACACGGTCAATGCATCAGGCGGTAGATAAGCTCACGAAAAATCTGTCCTTCCGAAGTCGTACCTGTGTTTACACCCTTCAGTTTCAGATCAGCTTCTTTCAGCAGGGAGATGTTGCGAAGGATCATATCGGGCGTGAACTGCTGTAAAGCAAGACTGTAATCACGAATTGCATACGGGCTCACTTTCAGCGCACTAACTAATCCTTTCTCACTTTTATCCGGAGCCTGTGATGCGAGTAGCACCTTACTGAAAAATGAATACAGATACGCCACGATCGGGATCACAGGGTTCTTCTTTGTATTGCTTTCGAAGTAGTTAACCATCTTCGCAACGTTCAAAGAATTTTTTTGCAGGATGGCCTTCTGAAGCTCGAAAATGTTGTATTCCTTGCTTACACCCACCTGTTGCATGACTCGATCTGCAGTAATCGTTTCTCCGGGTTTCAATGAGATGGTAAGCTTGTCCATTTCGTTCGTGAGCCTGCTCAGATCATTCCCGACAAACTCGCACAACGCCCGGATAGCCTTGTCATCGATGGCAATGCTGCGCTCCTTTGCATACTCAGACATGAAATCAGGGAGCTGATTATCATACAGCTTTTTTGAAGTAAGCGAGGTGGTGAGCTTTTCAATATTCTTCCCGAGTTCTCTCCGTTTGTCAAGTGCCTTATGTTTGTGGCAGAATACGAGCACCGTACTCGGCACAGGCTGCTTGAGGTACTCCAGCAGCAGTCTTGCCCCTATGTCTTTATTCAAATCCTGGATCTCCTGTGCCTCTTTTACAATCACCACCTGGAATTGCGACATCATCGGAAACCTGCGCGCATGAGTTAAGATGGTCGCCATGGATGCGTCCTTCCCATACACCACAACCTGGTTAAATCCCTTTTCGGCATCTGTCAATGCATTGGCTTCAATATAATCCGAGATTACGTCAATGAAATACGTCTCCTCGCCCTGTAAAAAGTACACCGGGCTGAATTTTTTCGCCTTTGCATCACTCAATATTTTCCGGACCGAAGCATCCATTAATCTACCTTTTTCTTCATGCTAAACGCTACTGCTGATGTTATGCCTACTAATGCTCCCCCAAAATGCGACTCCCACGAAATGTTCGGATCGCTCGGAAGCACTCCGTAGAAAATCCCTCCATACAACAGTATCGTAACAATCGATATCGCCAGCGACATAAAATCCCTGCGCAATAATCCAAAAAATATCAGGAAAAACGCAATTCCATACACCAAACCGCTGGCTCCAATATGGTTGGCGTTACGCGCAAATAACCAAACGAGGATGTTCGTCCAGAAATAAGCCCGGAAAAAAACGTTGGGTGCAATCCGCGGATAAAAGTAAAACAAGGTTGTACCAAGGAATAGCAGCGGGAACGTATTTCCAATCAGGTGTGAAATGTTTCCGTGGAT
>CAZHQP010000254.1:0-4611 GCA_964534735.1 uncultured Roseivirgaceae bacterium | reverse complement strand
GGTGCGCTTGTAAGAAAAAGAGCTGCGTTAAAAGTAGCCGGTTTTTCAAAAGACATGCCTGATCACATTGATGTAGATGTTTCCGAGCTTGACTTCCACCACGCTGTTAAAGTTGGTGATATGAAGATGGCCGGTCTTGAGTTCCTCGATCCTAAGCAATCTGCTATTGCTGCCGTTGAGGTTCCGCGTGCTGCCAAGCTTGCCGCTGAAGATGCTGCTGCCGCTGCTGCCGCAACTCCTGCTGAAGGTGCTGCCGCTGCAACTCCTGCTGCCGGTGCTGACGCGAAGAAGGAAGCTCCTAAAAAGGAAGAAGGCAAAAAATAATTTAACGATTGTTAAATTTAACAATCTGAAGATTAGCCTTTTTAATATAATAATGAACCCTCCAGTGTTGGAGGGTTTTTTTATGCCTCACACAATCTCCTAATTATTAAATCTTCACATTGTTAAATCGTTAAATTGGACACATGAAATACCTGATCGCAGGACTTGGCAACGTTGGCCCGGAATATGAACTCACCCGGCACAATATCGGGTTTCTGGTATTAGATCGTCTGGCGGATCAGCATAAGGTTAGCTTTGATTTGCAGCGGCATGCAGAAAAGGCCGAGCTAAAATACAAAGGCAAAACGCTGCACCTGATCAAGCCAACTACCTACATGAACCTGAGCGGAAAGGCAATTGCCTACTGGCTGCAGGAGCTTAGCATCCCGAAAGAAAACCTATTGGTTGTACTGGACGATATCGCTTTGCCATTCGGTACGTTGCGCATGCGCGCGAAAGGCAGCTCAGCCGGTCACAATGGATTAAAAAACATTGAGTTACTACTCAACGGACAGGATTACAGCCGCTTGCGCTTTGGTGTTGGGAACGATTTCCATAAAGGCCAGCAGGCAGATTTTGTACTCAGCAATTTTTCGAAATCAGAGTTTGAGGAGCTGCCGATTGTAATGGATAAAGCTTCCGAGATGATCCTCTCCTTTTGCACAATTGGCGTGAATAGAACAATGAGTCTTTTTAATAGTTAATTGCCAAATGAATTAGCAAAGTTGATGAACAATAAAGTAATCACTACTGCAAGGAGAATTGCAATAGTCAAGATCATCGAACCGAATAATCTAAAAAATTCCTTCATTAACTCACCGTAGAACCAGGATTCACTACTTCATTTGGTTGTAATAATCTCAGCTTACCATCCGCATCCTCCGCCATCAATATCATTCCCTGCGATTCGATGCCCATCATCTTACGCGGAGCGAGATTGGCAATTAACGTTACTTGTTTGCCAACCATTTCTTCCGGGGAATAATGTTTGGCGATCCCGCTTAGCACGGTGCGCTGATCAACACCGGTATCGACCGTAAGTTTCAACAGCTTATCTGATTTCTCCATCTTCTCAGCGGCCAGCACCTTTCCTACCCGAATATCCAACTTCGAGAAATCATCGATCGTTACCTGGGCTTTCAACGGTTTAACAACATTCTCACTTTTAGATTCTTCCACGGCTTTTGGTTTCTTTAATTTACTAACCTGCTTTTCAATTTCTTCGTCTTCGATATTCTTGAATAATAGTTCTGCCTTACCCAACTGATGACCTTGCGGAACTGGCTCAATAAGTTCCTGCTTCTTCCAGAACTCTCTCCACGTAGAATCAATGGCCCCACTATTTAATTGAGCTTTAATATTCTTTGCCGTATCCGGAAGAAATGGCTCACAGGCAATGGCAATATTTCCGACTACCGTTAATGCGTAGTTCAGAATGCAGCCAACTGCCTCCATATCATCTTTGGCAAGCTTCCACGGCTCGGTATCTGCCAGGAATTTGTTTCCAATGCGACAGAGATTAATCATGTGAAATTGCGCCTCCCGGAACCGGAAGTCATCCAACGCTTTAATCATTTCCTTAATGGATGAATTCAGATCCGTGTGTGCCTGATTATATTTTTCAAGGATTCGCTTTCTTCGATCATCCGTACCCGGCAATTCATGCGCAGAAGGAACCTTGCCCTCAAAATATTTCCAGGTAAGCACCATTACCCGGTTCACAAAGTTTCCGAGAATGGCTACCAGTTCACTGTTTACTTTCTGCTGATAATCTTTCCAGGTAAAGTCAGCGTCTTTTGTTTCCGGTGAAATCGATGTGAGCATGTAACGCAACTCATCTCTCCTGCCGGGAAAGTCTTCCAGGTATTCATGCAGCCATACGGCATGATTGCGTGACGTGGATATCTTATCGCCTTCGAGGTTTAAGAATTCATTAGCCGGTACATTATCGGGCAATACATAACCTCCTGCTGCTTTTAAGATTGACGGGAAGATTACACAGTGAAACACAATGTTGTCCTTTCCGATGAAGTGAATAAGCCTTGAGTCCTCGTCTTTCCAGTATTTCTGCCAATCATTTGGCTTTAGCTCTTTGGTTGCTGAGATGTATCCGATGGGTGCATCGAACCACACGTACAATACCTTTCCTTTTCCGTCTTTCAACGGAACCGGAACACCCCAATCAAGATCCCGGGTGATCGAACGTGGCTGAAGGCCCTGATCGATCCACGATTTACATTGGCCGTATACATTGGCCTTCCAGTCACTCTTGTGCCCTTCAACAATCCATTCCTTCAGCCATTCTTCATATTTATCCAATGGAAAATACCAATGCTTGGTTGGCTTAAGAACTGGTGTGCCTCCGGAAACCGTTGAGCGTGGATTGATCAACTCACGCGGACTTAAACTCGTTCCGCATTTCTCACACTGGTCTCCATACGCATTCGGGTTTCCGCATTTCGGGCAAGTACCGATGATGTATCGGTCAGCCAGAAAAATTCCTTCCTGCTCATCATAATATTGATCCGATGTTTCCTCCAGGAAAATTCCCTTATCGTAAATATTCTTGAAAAACTCCTGCGCAGTTTCATAATGTACCGGGTTAGAGGTACGCGAATAAATATCAAAGCCAATTCCAAAATCCTGGAAAGCTTTCTTCATTAAATTATGATACTTATCAACAAACGCTTTTGGTGTAACACCCTCTTTTTTAGCACCTAATGTAATAGCCACTCCATGCTCATCTGAGCCGCAGATAAAAACGACATCCTCACCTCTAAGTCTGAGATAACGAACATATGTATCTGCAGGCAGGTACGCGCCTGCAATATGACCAATGTGCAGCGGTCCGTTAGCATAGGGCAAGGCAGCGGTAATCGTATGTCGTTTAAAGGTCTTCATAGCAAAAATTCAGGGTGTAAAGATGGTAATTGAACGGGAGCTAAAAAAGTTCAGACAGCTTAAGCCAGCTGCATTTTTAGCGGGAAGGAAACGAAGAATTCTGTGTGACCTTCGGGTGTGCTGCGCAGATTGATTTGGCCGCCCAGTTTTTCGGTTGCCAGTTTGGAGAGGTACAAGCCGATTCCGCCTGTACCTGAACGTTCAGAAGCCCGGGAGAACATCTGGAATATTTTATCCGGTTTGGCTTCTGCGATACCAATACCATTATCGACCACACTTACGATCACATCCTTGTCTCCCTGAAGTGATATTTTAATGTGAACGAAAGGCTGAATCCTTTCAGAATCGTTATAGAATTTGATCGAGTTGTCTATCAGGTTTTCCAGGACAATGCGAACAAGATCCTTATCAGACAGGAATACAATATTCTTATCGATGTCTTTCTTAATCTCAAGCCGTTCCGGAAAACCCTTTTTCCGTTCAAGGAGTATCACATCATCCACGATACCGTTAAAGTCAATCGGTTCACGACCTACAATGGCATGATTAATCTGATTAACAATCAGCAAGCGTGTGAGGATAACATTGAGTCGGCCGGAAGAGACATCCAGCTTATTGAGATAGTCAAGTGCCAGAGGGTCTTTAACGTCCATCAGGGCCACACTACAGATACCCTTTAAACTTGCGAGCGGGCCGCGGATGTCGTGTGAAGTTTTATAGATAAAATTATCCAGCTCATCGTTTACACGAATGAGCGATTTGTTAGCCTTATCCAGGTCCTCGTTTGCTTTGACAAGATCAGCAGTCTTTTCTTTTACTTTGGAATCCAACTCGCGATTGATGTTTTGCAACCGGTGATTTTGAGTTTCAATAATTGCTTTAGCATCGGACAAAGCTGAGTTTACCCTGCGGGTAATTGAGTTACTTCGATATAGAACAAATACAAGCAGACCGGCAAGAACTGCGATGATACCAATTGCAATGTTAAGATTACGCTGACGAGCAAGATCTTCTTCTTTTTGCGCAATAGTGGCAATATTAACACGCTGCTCAAAATTGGTTTGAATTTTAGCGATGTTCTTTACCAGATCCTCTCCAATTAAGCTATCCTTTAATTTGATGTATTTATTCTGATAGACCGAAGCATTTTCAAATTCCTTATGTAAGCCGTAAAGCCTGGAAAGTTCTTTATATGTATCCATTAGCAACTGATTATACCCGGAACCATCTGCAAATTTCTCAGCTTCCTCCAGGAACAATTTTGCCTTATCAAAATCATTTCGTCTGCCTGCAATTCTCCCAAGATATACAAGGTTCTCTGCTTGAAATCTTTTATTGTCAGATTTCCTGGATATCTCTAACGACTTTGTAAAATGATTCTCTGCT
>CAZHQP010000253.1:0-4614 GCA_964534735.1 uncultured Roseivirgaceae bacterium | reverse complement strand
CTATCGCGAAGTAATTGTGATAAAACTCAGAAGAGTAAAGCGGAGTTAATAAGATAGACGTTACACCAAGCTCTTGCAGATAATCCAGTTTCTGTTCCATACCCTTCAGGTCGCCATGGCCATCGCCATTGCTGTCGAAGAAGCTGCGCTGAAAAACGTGGTAGATAACTTCCTGCGCTTGAGAAGCTGTTGCGAAGAGTAGCAGAAAAATGAATACTGATTTTTTCATAGGATGAGCTTTTTTAATTAACTATTCGCGGCCCTGTGCCGCGATCCCCCGATAAAAAGCAAAACTTCCATAACGCACGACTATAGTTTATCCAGACACAGATCATTTAAAAAGGAGGCCGCGGCACGGTGGCCGCGGACTTTGCTCTTTTAATTCTACTTAAACGTCACCTGTCTCAAAATCGTCTTGCCCATCGGCACCAATTCAACTGCTTGCTTCTGTTTTGTCACCGGATTGATCAAAGAAGTTTTAAATACCAACCTTTGTGGATCCGCAATCACCGGTTCGTTTGCATATTCGTAAACTACCAGATCCCTGGGGCTATACTCCCAGTTATAAAATCCGGGAATCGGGAACGTCTTTGTTTTCTCAGCTGTGCTCCCGATCGGCAACGCAAGCACCAAAGCTCCATACGTAAAGTAGTTTTCGTTGTTGCTATCCTGATGAATAACAACTTCAGGCGTGAATTCAATCCGCACAGATTCTCTGCCGTTCCATTTTCTATTGACAACGATAAAGCCATCTTCCTCTACATACTGCGCATTTATGGAAAACTTAGTAACCCAATCCGGCTTGCGGATCTTTAATACAAACTCGGTATCTGCAATCACTTCAAACCAGATCATATTGTTATACGGATAACCTGTAGCCTCAATGATCCGGACCGGTTTCCCTTTTAACTCCGTTTGTACCACGCCCGGACCGAGCAATGCGGCTACTAACGACTTCTCTCCTTTCAGCCACATATTTTGCACATAATACGGAGCAATCCGCCCCGCATTCGGCACACAGCAAACTGCCGCATCCTGGTGTACCGGTGAATAGGAATACCGGGTTTGATTTTTATCCGAAGTATCTCCATTTAATCCGCCTGTCATGTAGTACGAGTTATCGGATTTCAGGTAGGCTACGCAACTTTCATCCGGATGCCGTGCGCCTTGCGCAGCGTTCAGAAATATCTTTTCGGCTTTATCTCCAAAATTCCTGTTGCCTGATTTAGCAAAGAGTGAAAGATAACTGTGCATCAACTCATGCAGCGAGCAGTATTCATAGCCTCGGTTAGTTGCATCAGCCTTCCTTCCTCCGATCCACTCATCACCTACGCCTGCTCCGGAGGCTGTTGTTTCCATTTCAATCCTTTCCAGGAAATGATCGAGCGCATGCTTCAACTCCGGGTTGCCGGAAGCATAGTATGCTGCTGCAAGGCTTCGCAGATGTTCATACGTATGTACGCCATGACCCTTCAACATTACCGTATCATTTACAAGCTTTAGGTATTGCGCATCCTCGTTCAGGGTTTGCTCCGAGAAATCTTTATATAAAAAAAGACAGTAGTCGCGGTACAGCTCTTTTCCGGTAATCCGGTAAAGCGCTTCAAACACATCCGTAATGGTTAGTCCGTGTGAAGTCCCGCCTACATTCGGCTGCTTTGAGTAAAACGGATGTGAGCTATTGACCGGGTAATTATCCATCACGTTCTGAATGGCCCGCTCAATAGCGGTTAATACTTTTTGATCGTGCGTGTACTCATACCACGCCAATAAACCTCTCAGTACGGTTGATTTTGACCAGAGTTCTCCATTCTCGTTATCGAATTTGTAACGCAGGTCTTTATCGTAGATCCCGATATACCCGTCTTCATCCTGTGTGGATAAGATATAGTCTACATACTGCTGCAATTTTTTGAGATGCTGTTGATCATTAACCAGGATTGCACTACGGATGTAGCCATCCCGCCAGTTGCTTTGCGTCTCGCTGTTCCACCATAAGAACTGTACCTGCCAGTCGCCCGCTTCGCCCAGTGCTCCAACATCCTTGCTCTTTACTTTTTTAGTCAGGCGATTTTCACCGTAGATTCTATCCTCCATCGTGAGGCCGGGTATGAGGGTATCAAGCCTGCCGGTAAACCCATCGAGGTTTTCGTGGATCTGTTCTTTGATCCAGCCTTGCGGTTTGATCTCACCCAATTCAAGCGGCTGATACGCTTCTTCGATGCCTTCTACTTTTTCGAAGGGTGAGCTTACGGTTACGACACGTTTCTCCTGCAAGCAGGCCGCAATCAGCATTATGGATGCGAGTATTAAAGACAATCTTCTCATAAGAGCATCATGGTGTCAAGCGGCTTAACAGAGAACCTGCGCTTCAGTACATTTTTCATTTGAGTATTGATCTGCCACTGATCTCCTAATGGTTTTTGTGAATATGGAAGCGTGGGCATGTATGGAACCGGGCCGAACTCGGGCGTTATGGTTAATGCGCGTTTGCCATTCACCAACCGTGCAGCAATGATCTTCTTCCACCAGCTGACAAACGTATCCACATGCTGTTTCCACTCGGGTGCAAACGGATCGTTCACCTGCGGTGAATGCTCATGCCCAATCCGCGCATGGATATGATAAACGTGCGGAATGATGCGTTCGAGAATTTCCCTTTGATCCTGCAGCATACTTTCTGAAACCGTGCACCAGTGTGAAAAGTCGCCCGTTAATTTTAGTTCCGGGAATTTTTCCAGGTAGGGTAACAAAGAGGCAGCATGAAATGTAAACCTGCCCCTGTGGGTTTCATGCAGAATCGGGATCCCGGAACGAACTGAAATATTTTCTGCTGCCGCAACGATCCGGCAATTATCGTCAAACGAGAAATGATCTTTACCGGTATGACTGTTTATAAAATCAGGCTTGAGCGTTGCCAGGAACTCAAGCCGGGCTTTCATCCGGGTGAGATACAAATCCGCTGATTCATCCGCAGGCTCAAGCACCTGTTGCGCGATGAACACAAAATTCTTTTTTACAGAGCGAACGTTGGTCAGCGTAGATTCAAACTCTTGCACGAAGTCTGACGAATCCGGAAGATTAATCTCAACCCCATCATATTCTTCTTCAAGCGCACGCGCGAAAAAAAGAGAAGCCCTTGTTCCTTCCTGGCCCCAGTACGGGCATGAGTATTTAATCTCCATTAGTACAGCACCGGGTTAATCGGTGTATTGATCACCTCACCTACCACTGCGCCCGGGCACCAGGTATTCCAGTCGTTGATTTGATTTTTATTCTCAGGTTGTTTTAACCGCATCTCGCGGTCCATATAAATAACCGTCATCACCTTGCGGGTCTCCTGCGTTGCATTTGCCCCGGCACGATGAAATACCCAGCCTGAATGAAAGCTCACTTCGCCTAAATCAAATGCTTCAATCACATGTTTGAAATCAGTTACGCGCAACCGCTGCTGGATTACTGTTTCACTTTCATCCCCGATCTCCAGCTCACGGCCTTCCACAATCTGATGACTCCCAGCGCTGAACTCAAGGGGGCCCATTTCAAGCGGAGTTGCCTGTAAGGGTATCCATGCTGTTACAGTTTTATCCGTTTCGAGCGGCCAGTAATATTGATCAGCATGCCAGGGAGTAATTCCGCCACCCCCTTCTTTGAATAAAGCCTGGTCGTGATACATTCGCACACCCTCCACCTGCATCAGGTCGGCTGCAATTTTTGCCAGTCGTTTGCTGAATACAAATTGCTTTATCGCTTCGTCTTCACGCCACAGGTTGAACAGTTGCAGAAATGCTTTTCCGTATGTATCGCGCTCGTTGACTTTTGTCGTCACCTTGTTCATCTCCGCGACTTTTTTTGAGATTGCAGCATTGAAGTAATCAAGCGTCTCCGCATTGAAGACATCCTTTACTTTAATGAACCGGTTCTTCTGATAGAAGTCGATCTGCTCCTGCGAAAGCTTTAACGGTTGGTCAAGTGCTTGTTGAATAGAAACAGGAATTGCCATGGTAATGGTTTAACGATCAAAATTACCCGGATTGATAGCGATAAACTGACACAGAAAACGAAAATTCTAACACTATATTGACTTAATTATTCAAAAAAATGCCATTTTTAGTATATAATTGTCTTAATGAGGGCACTGTATGAAGATATTGCCAGTAAAAGAGGTAATGAGTCTTTTGTGGCGTATGCGTTTAAGGTTCCTGCTTTTGAGTTTAAATGGCACTACCATCCGGAGTATGAGCTTACACTGATCACGAAGGGAAGTGGCAAGCGGTTGGTGGGCGACAGCTACGAAAGTTTTGATGTGGGTGATCTTGTTTTATTAGGGCCCGACTTACCACATACCTGGTCGAGCCAGGCTACCAGCAAGCAGCAGGTATCGGCAATTGTTATTCAGTTCCCGGAAGATTTTATCACAAGCTTTTTAAAGCTAAACGAGTTCAGCAAAGTTTCTGTTTTATTGTCAGCTTCCTCCCGCGGATTATTTTTTCCTAACGCATTAACACTCTATCGTTCACTGGAAGAATTGCCCGAGCTGTCGGGCGTTGAGAAGGTAGCGGCACTGATGAACATTCTTCAAAAGCTGACGCATCAAAAATTCATCAAGCTGTC
>CAZHQP010000252.1:0-4637 GCA_964534735.1 uncultured Roseivirgaceae bacterium | reverse complement strand
CAATCAGCCGACTGCCCCAACGTTCTTCCCGGACGCGACCCATGCTTTTTTCAATCTGATGAATGTTTAAAAGCGCAGTGTGTGCATTAACATTTGCATCTAATTCAATTACCTGATTATAAAATTCAGGCTGATTCTCATTACCCCATGCCGCTGTTTTATAAATAGCCGATACTGTAATGATATTGCCCAGCGTACGACTGATATGTAACCGGGCTTCTTGCAGGTTGGCCAATCGATTACCCAGGTTGCTGCCCAATAATAAAAAGACCGGCCTCATAGCCTCAAATTTATGTTTTTTACCGAGTTAGTATTCCTTATTTTTAAAGCTTAATTGTTTCCCAATATGAATTTCTTTAAGACTATGCTTGCCTCTTGCCTCGGTTCATTGCTGGCGTTAGGCGCGCTGTTTATTATTTCGATTTTTGTTGTGGCCGGCTTAATTGCTGGCCTTGCAGGAGGTGCAAGTGAAGAGCAGGTGATTGTACGCGATAATTCTGTTTTACTCCTTGATTTGGATACTGAAATAACTGAGTTACAGGCTGAAGATCCATTTGCCGGCCTTCCAATACCGGGAGCTAAAGATGCTACTATTGGACTGCTCCAGCTTAAGGAGGCAATCAGTCACGCGAAGACTGATGATAAGATAAAGGGAATCTATTTAAAGGTGTCCTATCCGATGGCAGGATTCTCAACCCTTGAAGAAGTCCGCCAATCGCTGCTTGATTTTAGAGAAGAAGGGAAATGGGTAATCGCTTACGCTGACGGATTTTCTGAAAAAGCATACTACCTCGCGTCAGCAGCAGATAAAGTTTATTTGAACCCTGAAGGTGATGTTGAGTTTAACGGTCTTGCAGTTGAAATGCTGTTCTTTAAAAAGATGTTTGATAAGCTTGAGATCAAGCCCGAAATTTTCAGAGTAGGGGATTTCAAAAGTGCGGTGGAACCTTTCATGCTCGAAAAAATGAGTCCCGAAAACAGACTTCAGCTGACAGAAATGATTAATGGAATTAACGGTCATGTGCTTACTCGTGTCTCAGAAAGCCGGAATATCCCAAAAGAACAATTGAAGGAAATTTCGGATAAAATGCTCGTTAAAAATGCGAAGCAAAGTGTGCAGTACAAACTTGTTGATTCACTTATGTATTATGATCAGGTGCTCGCTGAACTGAGAGGAAGACTGGATATTGGAGATTCTGCAAAAGTGTCGTTCATTAAGTACAACAAGTACCGTAAAAGCTTCTTCAATGACGCCACAGGAAAGAATGAAATCGCAGTTATTGTAGCGGATGGTGAAATCGTTTCAGGCACCGATGATCAGGGTATTATTGGAGGTGATGCATTTGCTGCAGAGATCCGCAAAGCGCGTGAGAATAAAAACGTGAAAGCAATTGTGCTTCGGATTAACTCACCAGGCGGAAGTGCGCAGGCTTCAGATATCATGTGGAGAGAAATAGAGCTTGCCACAACGGTCAAGCCGGTTATTGCATCCATGTCAGACTACGCAGCTTCGGGTGGTTATTATTTAGCCATGGCGTGCGATACCATTGTGGCGCAACCCAATACCATAACCGGATCAATCGGAGTTTTCGGAGTTTTGTTTGATGCGAGCGGATTGCTCAATAATAAGCTGGGCATTACGTCAGATGGGGTTAAAACAGGTGAATACGGTGAAATGGTAACGATCAGCAGACCTTTAACAGAAGCTGAAAAAGGCGTTTGGCAGGGCCGCATAAATGAAATTTATGAAACATTCACCAGTAAAGCTGCGACAGGCAGAGGTATGACGCAGGATGAGATAAAGAAGATAGCTTCAGGAAGAGTATGGACCGGTGAGCAGGCAAAGGCTAATGGGCTGGTTGATGTTTTAGGCAGCTACAACGATGCGATTGAGATTGCGGCAACTGCGGCCGGCATCCAGGATGATTATAAAATAAAATTTTATCCGCGCAAAAAAGCCTTCTTCGAATTGTTCATGGAAGAGTTGGAAGAGAATGCTAAAGTTTCAGCTATCAGGCAAGAACTGGGCGACAACTATCTGTATTATCAATACTGGCAACGCATCAAAACCTATAACGGTGCTCAAACCCGTATGCCTTTCGAACTTGTTATTCAATAATATTATATCTTCAGCAGATGAGTCGTACTAACTGGACAAAACAAGAGATAACCGAGATTTTCAATTCTCCGGTACTTGAGCTTATATATCGGGCCGCTACCGTACATCGTGAGCATCATGATCCGCAGGAAGTTCAAGTCTGCACGTTGCTTTCTGTGAAGACGGGTGGTTGCCCGGAAGATTGTGCGTATTGTCCGCAAGCTGCACGCTATCACACAAATGTAAAAGTGCACAAGCTTATGGAGGTGGACGAAGTTCTTGCAAAAGCGAACGAAGCCAGGGAGTCCGGCAGTACACGATTTTGCATGGGTGCAGCGTGGCGCGAAGTACGCGATAACCGGGATTTTGATAAGGTAATTGAAATGGTAAAGGGTGTTAATGCGCTGGATATGGAGGTGTGCTGTACGTTAGGCATGCTTACACCCGAACAGGCACAAAAGCTCAAGGATGCAGGACTTTATGCCTACAATCACAACCTCGACACCAGTGAAGAGTTTTACAACGATATCATTACAACCCGTAATTATAAAGACCGGCTGGATACAATTGAAAATGTGCGTAAGGCAAAAATATCGGTTTGTGCCGGAGGCATTATAGGAATGGGTGAGAATGAAAATGACCGGATCGGAATGCTGCATACCTTAGCTACTCTTCCGGAACATCCTGAATCTGTTCCGGTAAATGCACTGGTTCCGGTTGAAGGAACGCCCCTGGAAGATCAGGAAAAAGTTTCTGTGTGGGAGATGGTTCGGATGATTGCTACCGCAAGAATTATCATGCCAAAGGCTATGGTGCGGTTGAGTGCAGGCCGCGTTCGCATGACGCTCGAAGAGCAAGCATTATGCTTTATGGCAGGAGCAAACAGCATTTTTGCGGGCGATAAGTTATTGACAACCCCTAACCCGGGTGTTGTTCAGGATCAGGAGATGTTCCAAATCCTTCAGCTTCAGCCCCGGAAGGCGTATAAAAAAGAGCTTGAAAAAGTTATCTAAGTCTCAATAAGAGAACTGAAAAAGGCAGGATTTCCCTGCCTTTTTTTGTGAGTAAAAACCCGAATACCCCGAAAAATAGATGTAAGATTTGTGTTAATTTTTGCACAAAAGAGTAACTATTGCACACTTCCGGAAGGTGCATTACACTGACTGTGAGGGGGTATGGAAACCCGAAGGGTTACCAATTTAATATCGTTTCTCCTTTTGCTGCTCTGCAGGCTATCGGCAGGACTAATTCCCGGCCATTGGTATTACCTGCTGCTGCTATTCTTTCATCCTGTAGCCTCGAACTAAATGCTTAAATAGTATTTGTTATGGGCAGGTTGCTCCGAAGTAACATCCTGTCCTGAATTGATTAAACTTGACGCACATTCCCACCTACCTTCAAGGGCAGGTTGGCTAGTGTCGCAGAGACGAAATATCAGTTTGTGATTTTGCATTCAAACTGATATGCGCTTCCGATAGATGTTCCGGACCGCTTTATAAATGTGCAAATAGCATCAACCTGTTGATGGACAGATTGATGCCGAATGCTTTGAATTTAGCTTTTTTAGCTAGAATTTTTCTGTAACAAATCCGCCTGCTGGCGCATCTGCTGCTTGAGCGCTTGTTGTTGCTGCTTCCTGCTTGTTTGGAGCGTTTACAGAAGCAAACGTGAATGACAATGTTACTACAGCCGATACGGCCAGAAGAATTATAACTTTAGTCTTCATAAACTTTATGATTTTTTTTGCAAGAAATTATTTCCAAGGATCAGTAACTCCGCCACCGCCATTCTCTTCAAGATCGGTAGAAGGTTTTACCTCTTCTTCAGTGCATGATGAAACTGTAAGGCTAACAAGTGCACCAAAAAGGATAACGTAGATGAATTTTTTCATGGTATTAAGTTATTTTAGGTTAGTTTTTGTTGTGTGTTTCTAATTAAATTGTGACACAAATATCGAGTGCGGAACGTGAGAAAATTTTGTCATTAATTTTTAATAATTACCCGTGTACCAAATTATATATCGTGTTCTAAAATCCGCACTATTGGTCATGTTGTTCTTGGGATCATTCTCCTATGTTCATGCCCAAAAAATTGATTCATTGAAATTACTTCTGAACAAGAAGACTGGTGTTGATAAATTCAACGCTTTATTTGAGATAGCCCGTGAATATGGCCCTTCAAATTTAAATGATGCCTATGCATACATAACTCAAGCTAACGAATATGCATATGAAATTGGGGATAGCTTAAGTATCGTTAAATCACTCCGACTCAAATCACAAATTTTAAGAAGACTGGATAAACTTGATGAAGCGATTACAAGTTTTGAAACAGCACTTCAAATAGCACAGCGTCATAAAAATGAGTCAGGGTATATAGCTGAGATTAAGTTTGTACTTAATGGACTGGCAATCGCGCATACGTTCTTGGCCAATTACGATCAGGCGTTGGCTGTGCATTTTCAATCTCTGATTATCCGGGAGCAAGAAGGCGACAAGGCAGAGATAAGCTATACATTAAGTAATATCGGATTCGTTTA
>CAZHQP010000251.1:0-4638 GCA_964534735.1 uncultured Roseivirgaceae bacterium | reverse complement strand
GCGATCACGCGAATGCCCATACCGTACGATTCGGTATTAACAATGTTTTCAACTTTGTCTTCACGCGTTACCACAAACTGATTGAGGTAACGTCCGATGCGAACATCGGTATAACTTGCTCCCTTGCTTCTTGCTGCGTTCAATGCAACATCAGCCAATTGCTTTTTAAGAGCAGGATCGATGCGTTCCAATGCCCGTTCCGGGTCAATCGGGTTTCCAAAAACAGGAATTCCGGGCAACAGTGCTGCGGCAGTACCCATTCCGGTGAGGTAGATAAAATCTCTGCGTTTCAAGATGTGGTGGTTTTAAGTGACAGAACCTTACTTTATACGAATGTATATTAAGCGATTACTTTTAATCTGCCAATAAAGTGTTCGAAAGTGAACTGACAAAAACGGACTTCCAGTAATTATATTTTATGAATAATAAAAATCCCCGCATGAGCGGGGATTTGAGAGTTGATTTTAAACTGCGTCTGAAAGGCTCGTGAAGGTAAAGTCACGAATTTTCATGGAAGGAATGTACGCATTCGGGCTGCCTTCGCTGGTTACGGCACGTTCCTGTTTGCCGAGTGTTTCCAGGTTATTCAGCATAATGATCGGGCTTTCGTTGAAACGGAAGTTTTTGATCGGGTGTTTGATCTTTCCGTTCTCGATATAGAAAGTACCGTCTCGGGTAAGACCTGTGTATAATAATGTCTGCGGATCAACCGGACGTATGTACCAAAAACGCGTAACCAGAATTCCTTTTTTAGTATCCTTAATCATGTCTTCAATAGAAGCTGTTCCGCCTTCCATGATCGTGTTTCCGCCAAACGGGAGCGGAGCTACATTCTTTTGAGATGCCCAGTATCGATCATACGTAAGGTTAGCAACAACGCCATTCTTAATCAGATCAAATTTCTTGCGTGCCTGACCATCACCAGCCCAAACCGAAGCAGGAACATCTTCATTCCAGGGATCAGTATAAATATTTACCCGCTCATCTACGAGCTTTTCACCAAGCTTGGTGCCACCGCCTTTTTTAGCGAGAAAGCTTCGGCCTTCATCGGCCGTGCGCGCATTCATGTTCAGCATCAAGCGAACCAGATCAGCAGAAGCAGATGCTTCAAGAATAACGGTGTATTTTCCAGGCTCGATAGCTTTTGCTTCGCGCGACATTACAGCTTTATCAATGGCGCGTTTCGAAACAGCAGCTGAGTTAATCTTGCTAACATCATTATGTGTTGCAGCTGCCCAACCGGAACCTGTGCCATCATTCGTGCGCATGGTAACGGTGAGATCAACACTGGTGGCTTTGTTATACGCATATAATCCTTTGCTGTTCGCGATCGCAAAGAAGCCTTTGCTGTCTTCCAGATAACCTGCAGCCGTAACATCTTTAGCCGCAGCAGGATTAATGCTGTCAGCTGCAACCTGTGCGCGGTACTCAGGTTTGATGTTTGCGGTAGATTCAACATAGGTTTTAGAATCCGGTCCATACGTTTGCGGACCGAGCGGTTCCATAAACTCCGGATTTTCAGGTGCAAGCTGTGCAACTTCTTCGGCACGCCTCACCACTTTTTCGAGCGATGCATCATCAAACTCATTGATGCTGGCTGAACCGGATTTTTTTCCGTAGTAACACGTTACTGATAGTGATGTATTGCTGTCTTCTCCGGAAGTGTTTACACTGTTTCGTGCATACCGGATATTTCCACGGTCGTTACCGCCAAGGCTTGCTGAGCATCCGTCTGCTTTAGAGAGGCCAACTACTTTTTCAAGTATCTTCTTAGCTTCTTCTTTTGAGAGTATTGCCATAATTTATAATTATAGATTTTAAATTTATGATTTTAGATTGTACGTCCGGTGTTAATCACATTAATTCCATTGAAACGTGCTGTAGCCGATCCATGTGAAACCGCATTTGATTGCCCGGGCTGACCTTTGCCGTCATTGAATGCACCGCCTAACCGGTAATCACGCTGGTCACAGATCGCAGCGCATGAATTCCAGAAATCCTGTGTGTTTGCCTGGTAAGCAACGTCTTTCAGCATACCGGCAATCTTTCCGTCTTTGATTTCGAAAAACAGTACTCCACCAAACTGGAAGTTGTAACGCTGCTGATCAATCGAAAACGAAGAATCCTTCACAATATAAATTCCCTTCTCAACACCCGCGATCATTTGTGCCGGTGTCAATTCCTTTTTGCCGGGCTGTAAGGAAATATTTGCCATCCGCTGGAACTGTACATCAGACCAGCTTTGAGAATAGCAGCAACCATGCGATTCTTTTTGACCGATAATGCTCACCTGATCCCGGATCGCCTGGTAGTTCACCAGAACGCCATCTTTAATAATATCCCATTGTTTGCATTTTACGCCCTCATCATCGTAGCCAACCGCACCTAATGAACCTACTTCGGTTTTATCAGCCTTAACATTAACGATGTCGCTTCCGAATTTGAAGTTTTTAGATTCCCACTTGTCCAATGTGAGGAAGCTTGTTCCGGCATAGTTTGCTTCGTAGCCCAGCACACGATCAAGCTCAGTCGGATGGCCTACTGATTCATGAATCGTTAACCAGAGATGCGAAGGCTCCAATACTAAATCATATTTACCTGGCTCAACCGATTTTGCAGCGATCATTTGTTTAACCTGGTCGGCAGCCATGCCTGCATCTTCAATGATATCGTACGATTTGTTGTACAGAATAATATCTCCTGGCGACTGAATCTTATCTTCTGCACGTGCATCCAGGTATTCATAGCCCATCCCTACGGGTGAGCTGAAAGACGACCGGTTTTTAAATTGTCCGGAGGCTTTGTCAATCATTGTAACATTGAATCCCGGCAGGATTCGGTAAATATCCTGATCGATATAAGAGCCTTCAGAAGAAGCAAAATACTTCTGCTCATTCGTCATGAAGATCTGGCTGTTAATAAAGCTTGCGCCTTTGTCCATTGCTTTCGCGTTGGTAGCCATAAGCAGATCAACCTTATCTTTTACCGGAACTTCAAAGCCATTCTTCTTGATGGGTGTTCTCCAGCTTACTTCACCATACGAAGGAGTAGCGGCAAGCTTCACCGGCTGTTTTTGGAATTTTGAATTTGCTTTAGCAATTGCAACAGCTCTCTCGGCAGTTTTCTTCATGCCTTCCGGAGTTACATTGTTGGTAGCAGCAAAGCCCCAGGTGCCGTTTGCGATCACACGGATCCCTACACCAAACGATTCAGTATTCGCGATTGCCTGAACTTTTTTCTCACGGGTAGCTACAAACTGGTTGAGGTAGCGCCCAATGCGAACATCTGTATATGTTGCGCCTAACGATTTTGTTGTATTGAGGGCAATGTCGGCAAGTCTTTTCTTTTCCGCAGTATCCATCAGCGGGTCGAGGAGCCGCATCGGATCAACGGATTCACCGAAGGAAGTGAACGGCAGCATCATGGCGCCCGCACTCATTCCGGCAATCTGTATAAAGTCCCGTCTTTTCATGAATTTAGTTGTTGGTTATTAGTTAATAGTCTTTTTGATATACTGTTGTTATTGATTAACCGTCAACTATTAACGATTAACTAATAACTATATATTAAATGGTTCTTCCTGTATTGATAACGTTCACACCGTTGAAACGTGATGTTGCGCTTCCGTGAGATACAGCACTTACTTGTGAAGGCTGACCTTTGCCATCAAAGAACGATCCGAACAAGCGATAATCTTTTTCATCGCAGATTTTCACGCAGTTATTCCAGAACTCCTGTGTGTTGGATTGATACGCTACATCATTCAGCATGCCTGCGATTTGGCCGTTCTTGATCTCATAGAATACTGTCCCGCCAAACTGGAAATTGTAACGCTGTTGATCGATAGAGAATGATCCGCGCCCGGCAATGTAAATTCCTTTCTCTACATCTTTAATCATTTGCTCGCTTGAGTATGCTTCCTTGCCAGGAGCCAGCGACACGTTCGGCATGCGTTGGAACTGTACATCGTTCCAGCTTTGTGCATAGCAACAGCCATGTGATTCTTTTTCACCCAGAATATGAGCCTGATCACGTATCGCCTGGCTGTTTACAAATATTCCGTCTTTGATAATGTCCCAGCGTTTGCACTTCACGCCTTCATCATCATACCCAACGGCACCTAAGGATCCGGGTTGAACTTTATCAGCAAAGATGTTTACGATGTTACTGCCATATTTAAAGTTTCCTGATTTCAATTTATCAAGCGTGGCAAAGCTTGTTCCGGCATAGTTGGCTTCGTAGCCAAGGATTCTATCGAGTTCAGTCGGATGTCCAACTGATTCATGAATCGTCAAGCCTAAGTGATTGGGCTCAAGTACCATGTCGTACTTACCGGGCTCAACCGACTTGGCGGAGATCATTTCTTTCGCTTGTTGTGCAGCGATTGTTGCATCTTCAACCATGTCGTAATTATTACGATAGAGATGCATTCCGCCCGGAGCTCTTAGCTTTTCTGAATCATTTGGCGTTAAGTATTCATACCCTAATCCCATCGGAGCACTTAATGCATCGCGGGATTTGAATTTGCCTGACGCACGGTCAATTACCTGAACGGTAAACGTTGGCCAGATCCGGTGAACATCCTGATCAATATAGGAGCCTTCCGTAGAAGCAAAATATTTTTGTTCGTTGATTTGA
>CAZHQP010000250.1:0-4640 GCA_964534735.1 uncultured Roseivirgaceae bacterium | reverse complement strand
TTGGCTTGCCTGAAACTCCGGTAGTCAATGAAGGCCGGACAAAAATTCTGCTGCATTTACTTTCACCGGGCTATAAACCCGTTCAGGTAACGCAGGATTTAAAAAGCTTCTGGCATACCACATATCACGAAGTTCGTAAAGAACTCCGTATGCGCTACCCGAAACACCACTGGCCTGAAGACCCCTGGACAGCTGAGGCGGTACGGGGAATTAAGCGAAAATAGTGTCCTGGTGTATCGGCTTGCCGGGTGAGAAAAAATAATGTTATTACATTGATGAACTTTAATAGTTCCTGTTATACTTTGCGTCTGAAATGAAGCGCGTACTTACATATCTGATCCTGGGCAGCATGATCTTGCATTGTGGTGCCAGGCTTGGGGTTGTTTCGTACGTGTATGAAAACCGCCATACCATCGCTTTTCAGTTGGGATTAATTGAAGAGGTACCCATGGCTTTGTGTAGCAGCGATTATGATTTCGATCAGGGGCTTCACATTCAAATCCCTGATGAATCTGCTTCCAGTATTCCCAATAGCCTGCCTCAGGCTCGTGAAATTAATTTGTTTATCGAGTCTGTTATTTCTTATCCGGACAAAGAGCTTTCGCTTTTGGCGATAAACCAGTTACCTCCTGTAGTAAACGGTCGCTATTGTCCGCCTGACCGTCTAGTCTTTCATCCTCCTGCCTGATCATACTTGATTTTTTTCTTTGTGATCGCATTTCGCGATTACCCATCTCTCTATTTACTAACTAAAATTAAATCAGTATGAAAAATATTTTTTCAGTATGTATTGCTATCGTTGTATTGTTATCTGCGTGTTCAGACAATGACACTAATCCAAATGTCGGAACACTTGCGATTGAGTTTGATAACATTGTCGGCACCGCGAACCTGGAATTAAATACAGCTAATACACCTTACACAAACTCAAACGAGGAAGCTTATAAAGTAACCTGGCTTACATATTATGTAAGTAATATTAAGCTTACCCGTGAAGACGGAACGATTTATGAAGACCGGATTAAGTCCGATGGATCAGCGGGTTATTATCTCATTGATGAAGCGGATGCTGAGTCTCAAGTGGTTGTTCTTAGGAATATTCCAAAGGGTAATTATACCGAGGTCGAGTTTACGATTGGCGTGGATGCCAGTCAGGTAGATGAAGGCGCACAAACCGGACCTCTTGATCCTGCCCATGGACTTTTTTGGAGTTGGAATTCAGGATACATCTTCATGGCGATAGAGGGCATTTCGCCCGTATCAACAGAACCGGATGATGTATTCCAATACCATATTGGAGGGTATAAAGAAGATGCTTCTAATGCAAGCCTGATCAATAATTTACAGACGGTTTCTTTAACCTTTGGTGACAATGCTCCAGTGAGGCCTGAGCATCAGCCGGAAGTTCATTTAACTTTTGATACCAATAAGCTTTTCAACGGGACCGGGGAAGAAGTAACATTTAGTTCAAATGCCAGCCGGCATTCACCCAAGCCTTGTGAGAACCTTGCTAAAAACATCCCGGGAGCTTTTGCAGTCGACCACATTCATGCGAACTAAGGTATAGCTGACTTTGGATAGGCACTATGAAAGCTTTAAATATTTACTTTTTGGTATTTGCAGGATTTTTTTCGTGCAGCGATGCCGATACAATGCCTGCAGAAAATCCATTTGCTTTTCAGCGTCCGGAAAATTTTCCGGACGCTGTTTACACATTTGATAATAATGCAATAACTCAACAAGGATTTGAGTTGGGGCGTGAATTATTTTATGATCCGATTCTGTCTGTTGATAATACAATCTCTTGTTCGAATTGTCATCAGCAGGCTGTTGCATTTTCCGATCCTGTTCACCGCTTCAGCAAAGGAGTAGGCGATAAAAGTGGATTTCGTAATGCGCCTGCTATTCAAAACATGGCCTTTCAGAATAATTTCTTTTGGGATGGCGGTGTTAAGCATTTGGATTTTGTCCCCATTAATGCCATCACCAGCGAGGTTGAAATGGATGAAACATTTGTGCATGTGGTAGAAAAGCTTAATGGTAGCGAATCTTATCGTAAAAAATTCAGCAACGCGTTTGGTACTTCCGAAATCAACAGTCAGCAGATTCTGTTTGCGCTTTCGCAATTTATGAACCTGATGGTATCTTCCAATTCGAAGTATGACAAGTACATTCGAAACGAAAGAGGATCATTCACACAAATGGAGCAAGATGGCCTGGTATTGTTCCGGGGTAAATGCGCTTCCTGTCATGCGACAGATTTATTTACCGATGGCTCATTCAGGAATAATGGCATTGATGAAACGTTTGAAAAAGATTCTGGTCGGGAACGTATTACAGAATTTCCAGAAGATCGGGGCAAATTCAAAGTTCCCAGTCTGCGCAATGTTGAGCTTACATCTCCCTACATGCATGATGGTCGGTTTAAGACACTCGAACAGGTGCTGGATCACTATGCATATCAGGTCAAAAGTTCTGAAACACTTGATCCGATTCTGAATCAAGACGGAACAAGAGGTATCTCAATTACCGAAACTGAAAAGCAACAGCTTATTGAATTTTTAAAAACACTAACCGACCGTGAGTTTATTCAGGATTCACGGTTCTCAAAACTTAAAAAATGAAAAAGATTATACTTGCAGGTATTGTTTTAGCAATAACAGTGGTGCAATCTCAAGCATGTGACGTTTGTGGTTGTTCCCTGGGAGGTAGCTACTATGGAATTCTGCCGCAGTTTCAAAAAAACTTTATCGGTTTTCGCTGGAGTCAGGCAAAATTTTATGCGCACATGGACCACGGGTCTGTGTTAGGAGAAGAGCACTCCAATGATACATACAGCAAGCTTGAACTCTGGGGAAGATACTACGTTAACGAAAAGATTCAGGTATTTGCATTCATACCCTACAGTTATAACACTATGGACGGAACCGAACAGGAAATTAAAACTCATGGATTAGGAGACGTTAGTATTCTGGCAAATTACCTGATCCTCAACACAGGTTCGGATAAAACGAAAAAACTAAAGCATACATTAATGGCAGGTGCTGGCTTAAAATTGCCTACCGGTAAGTATGACATGGAAGACAACGGCCAGATTGTTAATCGGAATTTCCAATTAGGAACAGGAAGTATAGATTTTATTTTATCAGGGGTTTATACTATCCGGTATCAAAAATTGGGCTTAACTTCAGAGGCTGGCTATAAAATCAATACCCGAAATAATCACCAGTATCTTTTTGGAAATCAATTCCACACATCTGCCCGGGTTTTTTATTGGCAAAATATTAAATCAGTAAGCTTGTTACCGAATGCAGGAGTGTATTATGAAAAAGCCGCACAGCACCGTGATGGAGAAATCATTCAGGCAAACACTGGTGGAGATGCGTTACTGCTCTCAGCCGGACTTGAAATGTATTACAATCGATTTTCTTTAGGATTTACTTTTCAAGATCCCATAAAGCAACACTATAACAGTGATGACATTGCTGAGATAACCAGTAAGGATCGTATTACTATTTCGCTAACCTGCAGCTTTTAATTTTATTCAAAAGATTTGATCGCACAAAAGCGATCAATAATTATACTATTTGAGTTTTAATGTAAAGAAATCCATTGTTCGCTTCCATGCGAGCTCTGCAGCGGCCTTGTCATAGCGCGGTGTTGTATCGTTATGAAAGCCATGATTTGTGTTCGGGTAGATGTACGCTGAATATTCTTTCTTGTGTTCTTTCAACGCTGCTTCGTATGCCGGCCAGCCTTCATTCACTCGTGTATCCAGCTCACCATAGTGGATTAATAAAGGAGCTTTAATTGCCGGAACATCGGTTGCAGCAGGTTGCCCGCCATAAAACGGGACTGCTGCGGCCAGATCCGGAATGCGTACGGCCATCATGTTGCTGACCCATCCGCCAAAGCAAAAACCCACAACTCCAACTTTGTCATTACAGTCAGGATGTGCTTTTAAATAGGCATGCGCGGCTATAAAATCTTCCAGCATTTCATTGCGGTCGCGCTTGCTCTGCAGCTCACGTCCGGCATCATCCGTTCCGGGATAACCGCCTAATGGAGTAAGCATATCAGGAGCCAAAGAAATGAATCCGGCTAGTGCAGCCCTTCGCGCAACATCTTCAATGTGCGGATTTAAGCCGCGGTTTTCATGCACTACTATAATTCCACCCAGCTTGCCTTTTGCATCAACTGGTTTTGATAATAAAGCTTTGATCGTTCCGGCACCTTTTGGTGATGCATAATTAATGTACTCCGATTTTAAGCGCGGATCCTGTGCCTGAATTTGGATCTGACCTTTATAATCCGGCATTAAAAAGCTTGTGAGTGACGCCAGTGTAAGCCCGCCAACGGCATACGTGGAAAGCTTTTGCATAAAATCCCGTCTGTCGATGCGGTTATGCGCATAATCATCATACAAATCAAAAACTTCCTGTTTAATATCTTCTTTGCGGATGTGGCTCATGGCAAATTGAATTGTTGAGATAACAAGATATGAAAATCCTGAGAGCTTTGCCTGACTACAGGAGACCCTTATCCTCTAATGTCAGCTTAAGCTTTTCATGGTTCGCCCAGAATTTAGATTCAATCTCATCCATGATTTTTTTGCATTCCGGGAGCTTGCTTATTTTTCC
>CAZHQP010000249.1:0-4651 GCA_964534735.1 uncultured Roseivirgaceae bacterium | reverse complement strand
GGGTAAGGGATGCTGAAGCTAAATCCGTTTCAATTTTTTTTCGAAGCGCGGGAAGACAATTTCCAAACTCTGTTAACCGATGAAACTTGGTTTGATTCCGGACTTCATTCCACTGTGTATGATACTTATATTGCTTGCGGTGCTTAACATCAAAGCCGGTTGCCTGGATATGACCATTATCTTTTTCACAAATCCACACTTCAGTCCAGGCCGGTGGAATAGCCAGCCTCTTTATGCGCAGAAGTGTATCTTTATCTTTTACTGTATTGCCTGTACTCAGCTGATAAGTGAAGCCCGTACCTTTTTTAATTCTTGAAATCCCCGGGATTGTATCCACAACATGAAGCAGGCTGGCAATTTTCGCTGTTGCCTTATAGTCACGATGTAGCCGGGAAGATGAAACGCGCGTGAGGGCTACCATTTGCATCGGTTAGGAATTTATTCCCGCGGAATGAAATCCAAATAGACCTATCGCTACAATAATCATAAAAAGCGAGCGGAATATGAGAAGCCAGTCGTTATTCACATATCCATATCCCATATTCGTAAGACTTAACCATAAAGGTTCTGTCTTTACATTTCTTAACTCCGACATCCTGCTCCTCAAAAACCGGCTCATACTCGTATTAATTAAGCGTGTGTTTTATCTTTCTTTTGAATTTCTTCAACCTCTTTCACATATTCTGCAAGTTTGTTATCAGCAGCTGCGCCATAAGAATCAATCAATGTTCCTTTACGGCCATCGGCAGTTTCAATCAGGTAAAGGATTGCGTTATCGCTTGGGTCAGAGTACCCTTCAAAGCGATAGAAGTTTTCAATCTTAACCTCAGAAGGGCCATAAAATTTCTGATCAGCAGTTGATGATCCCGTAAGACCTTTTCCTTCAACCTTAAAACTCTCAGTATATCCGTCAACAACCGCTTTGTTCACGCGTGAAGAAAGCGTTGACATTGTTTCCGGGGTGTTTGTTATTGTTTTCATAACACTTGTTTTTGCAATAGGTATAGAAAATCTCCTGCCATAAAAAACCTTGAAAATCAGGCTGAATTGAAGGTTTATTGGGGAATATATTTCACAGATCTGTAGATGATTCAAATAAAAAAGCTACCGCGTTACGGTAGCTTTTTCAAGTGGTTGTGTGTTCGGCTGATTATTAGTCCTGGTCGCTTGTGATAGCCAGTTTATTTATCTTTTCAGAAAGACGTGTAAGCTTCTCATCAGTTGCCGCTTCTTCATCCTTGGTTGCTTCAAGCAGCTCAGCACACTGAACTTTACCCAACACGGTTGCCATGGTGCGAAGCGTTCCATAAGAAGAAATTTCGTAATGCTCAACTTTTTGTGCAGCACCAATCAACGCTGCATCGCGCGCATGACCTGATTCATGTTCTTTAATTGTCTCCTGACCTTCTTCAACAAGTCCTTGCATGGCGGGACATTTTTTTCCCTGAGCTTTCATGCCTAACAATGAGAAACACTGCTCCAGGCGTGCTATCTGATTTTTAGTTTCTTTCAAATGAGCTTCAAAAGCCTCTTTTAAGTCTTCATTGTAAGAAGCTTTCGCCATTTTAGGAAGTGCTTTTGCCAAATGATTTTCAGCCCAGTAAATATCTTTGAGCATATCTTCGAAGATATCCTCCAGTGATTCCTGAGATGATTTAGTTATCCGAGAAGCTGGCCGAGCCGCTTTCGAAGGTGTTTTCTTTACAGCTTTTTTAGCCGGGGTCTTGGTTTTAGTCTTCATATAATTGCTCTTTTGACAGGAAGAGATCAAATGAAGTACCGCTATCAAAACGTTGTTTTAATACGATTTAAAAGGTTCTCTGTGTATTTAAATACACAAAGCGTGTGCAGCGTTACCGCTTAAACCGGAAGTACTCGAGAAACTTGTTATGCTTACCGGCCATTGCATCCGATATAATCTGCATCCCCATCACACTGAATGTTATTCCATTGCCACCAAAGGCAAGCACGAAATATGAGTTAGGATAATCCGGGTGCGCACCAATATACGGCAGCGCATCTTTTGTGACACCGAATGTTCCTGCCCAGGAGTAGTCAGGAACAAGCTTAAGCCCAGCGAATTTATCAGAGATCTTTTCCAGAAGCTTTTCCTGCTTTTTTTCAATGAGGCGATCACGTCTTTCCGGATTTTTAAATTGTTCATCCTCTCCGCCTACTAAAATCCGGCTATCATCGGTTGAGCGCATGTAGAGATAGGGATCTTCCGTATCCCAGAACATTGTTCGTTTTATAGCAGACGGTATCTTCATAGGTTCGCTTACAAAAGAATATGTGCTGATCAGGTCAACCACTTTGTCTTTCAGCATCGCCTGGCTTTCATAGCCCGTAGCATAAACAATTTTTTGTGTGGTAATTATAAAATCACCTTCCACCTGGACAATACATTTATCAGGAAGATGATCAACCTTCTGCAATTCGGTATGATCAAATATTTCAAGCCTGTAATGCTTTGAGGAATACTGCAGCAAACAATGAACGAGCTTGTAAACATCTGTACTGGCTCCTGTCTCTGAGAAGATAGCACCCTCTCCCTTAGCGCCATACTGATCATTAAGCTGTTTTTTTGAAAGTAATTTTACGCGCAAGCCTGCTTGCTTTCGCGCTTCAAATTCCTTTTTGATCCAATCATAATCTTTTTCAGAATGTGCTATATAAACGCTGTTTTTAGCCTCAAAACCGCATTCTGCCTTCATAGCTTTAACGATTTGCCCCAGGCGTTCAATCACTTTCACTCCTTCACGATACGTATCTACTGCAGCATTTTCGCCTACCTTCTCAATCAATGAATAGAGCGGCTCATCGAGCTCATACTGCAGCAACGATGTGCTCGCACTTGTGCTGCCGAGCGACACATCGCGTTTATCAATCAATATCGTTTTGTAGCCTTCTTTCGAAAATTGATACGCCATCAACGCGCCTGTAATCCCTCCACCTGCGATCAATACTTCACATGACTTATCCTTTTGTAAAGATGGATACGAATTAATTAATCCATTTTTTAATAACCAATACGGTTCTTTCGAGCGGAGCTTCATACATGTTTATCCAAAAGAAAAGCCACCCGAAAGCAGCTTTTTCATTTCATTAACAATATTTAAAACAGATTGTTATTCGCCAAGCTCACCTTTTTCAGCAAGCTTCTTCATTTTTTTATTAGCGTAGATGGCAACTTCAACTCTTCTGTTCTTCTGACGACCAGCTTCTGTATCATTTGATTCCAAAGGTTGAGATTCGCCATAGCCTTCAGTTGTGATACGTGAAGATTTAATGCCTTTGGTGTTCAGGTAATCCTCAACTGCCGCTGCACGATTATCTGACAGCTTTAAATTATATGCATCTTCACCTGAGCTGTCTGTATGACCTTCAATTAAGATATTGGTATCATCATACTTTTTAAGCGTCTTCGCCAGATCATCCAGGTTAGTTTTAGTTGCCGCCTGGAGCTCGTAGGAATTCAGGTTAAACTGCAGTCCTGAGTTGAATGTTATGAGAATACCTTCTCCTACACGTTCAACAGTAGCGCCTTTCAGATCGCGTTGTAATTCCTCAGCTTGCTTGTCCATTTGACGGCCGATAACTGCTCCTGCAGCACCCCCTACCGTAGCACCAATGATTGCACCTACAACTGTATTATCTGACTTATGTCCTATAATACCACCTATTGCAGCACCAGCGCCCGCCCCTATTGCACCACCTTTAGTAGTATTGGATGCCTTACAGCCAAACATCATTTGAAATGCAAGCACGGAAAGCAACATTAAGCAGGCGGTTATGAAGGATACAATCTTGTTTTTCATAAAATCTGTTTTCAAGTACACTTAATTATTTATTATCAAATACAGCTTTCAAACGCTCTCCTAAACGTTCCATTTCGATTTTAACATCACTTGCTGTGTTCTTGGCATTTTGCTGAATGTCATCCCAGGTATTATCCGAAGAAGATTCAATCGCGTCCAAAGATTTTTCAACTTTCAGACGCTGATCAGTTAGATTATCGCGGAGCTCTTCAACATCAGCACGTCCTTTTTCGGCAGCCGTTTCAAGCTTTTTAGAGAGTTTATCCAAATCACTGTTGATATTATCTCGCAAATCACGAAGCTCTTTTGTAACGTCTTCTTTTTCTTTGCGGATATCACGCTGAATATCTTCTTTAGCATCCTCTACTTTCTTTTCAGTTTTTTCTGCCGAAGGAGAACATTGGTAAAGTCCGGCCGATCCAAGTGCGATAGCACCTATTAAAATTATTTTTTTCATAATAAGTTATTTTATACTACAAGTCATGCAGCCTTTATCCGGCTGCAAAACTTGATTTAAGTTATTGATAATGAGCTTTAAACCATTATACTTTCACACGCTCACTTGTGTGATTGATTGCCTCTTTACCCTGTTTTGCAAGCTTGTCAATTTTAGAATTGAACTGTGCGCGCAGCGCATCCAATGAATCCTCTACTGAGCTTAATAACTCATCTTTCAGCTTGCTTGAGCCCTTCATTAATTTCTTTCTGGTTTGCACACCGCTCGATGGAGCGAGTAAAATTCCAGCAGCCACACCAAGCGCTGCTCCGGCCAGTAACCCACCGATTAAACTTTTTGCGTTCATAACTTTATTGTTTAAGTGATTATATTTTTT
>CAZHQP010000248.1:0-4657 GCA_964534735.1 uncultured Roseivirgaceae bacterium | reverse complement strand
TGAGCGTGTGAAATCGTGGAAAAGAGCAGTAAGAACAACGATAATTTGACAATTTATTTCTCCTTTTTTAAAGTCAATCCGGTCTTCCCTGTCAATTTTGAATTTACCTGGTGGAAATTCACGGGCGGTTTACTGGGTGTTGTTTATGTTACGGCTGTTGTAATCGCTGCTCCGCGCATTGGTGCAGCAAATGCCTTAGGATTTATCGTAGCCGGTCAGTTTGTAGCGGCTATGGTCATCGATCATTTTGGGCTACTGGGTTTACCGGTAAATACAATCTCCTGGTGGCGCGTGTGGGGCATTGTGATTCTGATCTGCGGAGTGTATCTGATTCAGAAGAAGTAAGGCTGAGTTTCTTTAGGCAGTAGAAATAGAGAACCTGAAAACTTACCACAGCTCCCAGCGCGAAAGCCAGACGCTGATCAGCGCCAATATAGGGATGAGTGCGAGCCACCCGGTAAGCTTGATGCACTTTTCGATATTGCGGCTGGTGGAAATTACGAATATCGACCAGCCCATGAAGCCCGTGAACAATGCCAGCGTGAGTCCCGATAGCCAAATACTATCCAGCACAATAGTTCCATATGCCAGAGCAAACACCAGCAACACTATTGGAAGTATCAGGAACTGAAGCCACGAATTTTTTTTAACCTGAATTGGCGTAAACGAAGCAAGCAGTGGCTCAAGCTCGGCCGGACGTTCAACCTGTGCAAACACAATGATTGCGTTTAGCCTGTTGCGACCGATGATGCTGTATGCCCCGGCTTCGCTTTTGAGGATGCGTGTAATCTCCGCACGCGGAATGAAGATGGGAGGCATATTCTGTTGTTCACGAACAATATTTTCGGGTGTTACACTTAAGCGATAACTATAAAACATAGTCTCCTGTTTTTTCACCGCGTTCCAAGTGGAGAAGCCGAAGATGAGCGGAAGAATAGCGAGGATGACCCAGGTAGATGCAGATGCCTCGAATGTAATGGCCAGAGCCAACAGTATCAAAACAAGAACACCAAACGTGATGCCCATTGTTTTCACGATCTGCTTTCGCATTTCAGGGAAACTACCAGGACGCATCCGGAACTCAGTTGCAGTGGTGGATTGGAAGGATTGGTCAAGCATGGGTAAGTTCGTGTGACTGGAATGCGAAGATAGGAATTTGACAATTATCGCTTTTCGAGTTTGCTTCTATACAAACATACACTTCGCGTAGCGTTTTCTTTTCGCTATTCTTTTTGCAAGCAGACTTGCAACGAAAGCAGTATGCTGAATTAGCTCCGCTGATCCTCAACTTATCGAAGTTGCAATAACAGGTAATGCACCTCACGGGATTACCTTTGGTGATCGCCAGCTTATCAAAGTTGCAGTAGCGCATGATGTGCCCCGTCTACGCGAAGCATTTTTCTTTATCCGAATGGGCTCTCGACCAAAGCGGTCGGTTCATGCTCCTAAAATGCAAAACGCCCCTTACGGGGCGCATCATTTGCTCTTACTTGTGATCCCGCTGGGATTCGAACCCAGGACCCATACATTAAAAGTGTATTGCTCTACCAGCTGAGCTACGGAATCTTTACCTTTTACAGTTCCCTGAAGCCGTTGGTATGCTTCAAAGGCTCAATTTTTTGGCTGTTTTCGCAGCTTTTCCGTAATTGAGGACGCAAAGGTAGCAGAACAGGTATTATATGCAAAGTCGGGTTTTAAAAATTGTCAAATTATCGTTGTTCTTACTGCTCTTTTCCACGATTTCACACGCTCAATCCAATAATCCGATGCTCGTACGGGCTGATTCGCTTTTTCAGCAAAAACGGTATATCCAGTCGCTTGAGCTGTACCAGAAACTTTTTGAAGATCACCGCTATACTCCCGCTATGCTGCTCCGCATGGCGTATGTCGAGGAAGGTCTGAATAATACCTCACGGTCAGTGTATTACCTTAACCTGTACTACCTCGCCACGCAGGATGAAGATGCACTTGTAAAGCTGGAGGAGGTGGCCTCCAAAAACAGGCTCGAAGGCTACTCCACAGATGAAACAGACAAATTCCTGTCGTTTTACCTGACGCATTACTCATTAATAACCTGGATTCTTGTAGCTATTGCTATGCTGGCCCTCGCTGTTGCATTCACCCAACGGCTCATTTTCAAACGTAAACCGATTGGAGAGTTCGTTTGCATATCCATTGTTTCCATACTCTGCCTGCTGCATATCAGTCAGAAGTCGCTTTGGGAAAAGGCAATCATCGCAAAAGACAACACCTACGTGATGAGTGGACCATCAGCAGGTGCTTCTGTTATCGCGATCACGCGGGACGGGCATCGCGTTTCAGTCCTCGGAAGAACGGATGTCTGGACAAAAGTCAAGTTCGGAGAATCAGAAGGCTATATCCGCAACTCAAGCCTGCTGCCGGTAAAGCTCTGATCGTACAAATCCTCCCTGCATTTCTGTAATTTCGCACGATGATGAAGAAGGGCGATATCCTGGAAAATATTTTCGTGGAGAACATGGCCGCGGAAGGCAAGTGTATCAGCCGATTGGAAGGGCGTGTTATCTTTATTGAAGGCGCTGTGCCTGGAGATATCGTGGATGTATCGCTAACCCGGATCAAAACCAGTTTCCTGGAAGGCAAGGCTGTAGCCATAAAAAAACTTTCAGATAAGCGTGCAGAGCCTTTTTGCGAACATTTCGGGTTATGCGGTGGATGTAAATGGCAGAACGTTCAGTACACAGAACAGTTAGCCTACAAGCAGCAGCAGGTTATTGATAACCTCGAACGGCTTGGCGGATTAACGTTACCACCTCTGCTGCCGATCGTTGCATCACAAAAAACAACGCATTACCGAAACAAGCTTGAATACAGTTTTACTTCGCATCGCTGGTTGACAAGGGAAGAGATGAATAGCGGTGAAGATTTTCAGCGGGACGGACTCGGGTACCATCTCCCTAAAAGCTTCGATAAAGTTTTTGATGTTAAGAACTGCTACTTACAACCCGAGCCTTCCAACAGCATCCGGCTTGCGATTAAAGAGCTTGCGGTAAAGAACAATATTCCATTTTTTGATTTAAGAAGTCAGCAGGGATTTTTGAGAACACTTTGCATTCGCACTGCGAATACCGGGGAAACTATGGTGATCCTGCAAGTCACTTCTAATAATAAAGAGTGGCTGGATTTGATCCTGGGCATGATCTCGGAAAAATTTCCGCAGGTTACTTCTCTCAATTTCGTTGTCAACTCTAAAAAGAATGATTCGTTTGCTGATCTGGACGTTCAGAACTGGAAAGGAACTCCATATATAATAGAGCAAATGCCCAAAGCGGATGGCTCAGGTACCCTAAAATTTCAGGTGGGACCAAAATCGTTTTACCAGACGAATGCCGAGCAGGCGTACGAATTGTACAAGATTGCATTCAATATGGCCGGGCTTAAAGGCGATGAACTGGTGTATGATCTGTACACCGGAACCGGAACGATTGCAAACTTTGTGGCAAGCAAAGTCAAAAAGGTTATCGGACTGGAATACGTTGCTCCAGCCATTGAAGATGCAAAAGTCAACTCAAGGCTCAATAAAATTACAAATACCGACTTTTTTGCAGGCGATATCAAAGACCTGCTGGACGACCAGTTTCTCTATACTCACGGTCGGCCTGATGTTGTAATCACCGATCCGCCCCGGGCGGGTATGCATGAAGACGTGTGCAAGATGTTGCTGAAGGCTGCTCCTGAAAAAATCGTTTACGTGAGCTGTAACGTGGCTACCCAGGCCCGCGATTTAAAAATTCTTTCTGAAAAGTATGACGTTGTTGCTGTGCAGCCGGTTGATATGTTTCCGCATACGATGCATGTCGAAAACGTTGCCGGTCTGAGATTACGCTCGTTAGCCTAACAGGCGTTCAGACAATTCCGTAAATTATTTTGAACCATTACTTGAACTGTACGTAAATATTTGTGACAATTGTATTCGCACAGAATATTATGCTGACAAAAAACAACATAACAGAACGCTTACTCTCCCTTACAAAAGGGCTTAACAGCATTGTGCTCACTATTATTATCGTGATTATTATTCTCGTGGATAAACCCGGGGCGATGATGTAGTGCTAAACAAAAAGAACTAATAGCCGCCCCGGAAACCCCGGGGCGGTTTTGTTTTATACGGACTAACACAAACTAACAGTTGTTAAAATAAATATGTACTACAACAGCAACACCATCTTATTCTTAAACGGTAAATACATTAAAGCCACCGATGCGACCACCGATCTGTATAGCCAGACGTTGCATTATGGCTACGGAGTTTTTGAAGGCATCAGATCATATGAAACCTCCAATGGAGCCAAAATCTTTAAAGCTGTTGAGCATTTTCAGCGACTAAAAAAAAGCTGTGAGCTGGTAAACATTCCGTTTGATTATGATGTGGATGAGCTGATTCAGGTCTCGTATAATGTCTTGAAGAAAAATAATTTATCAGATGCGTATCTCCGTCCGCTTGTGTACTGCAGTCCGAATATGCAGCTCCAGCCACCGAAGGAAGTTTACCTGATGATCTGTGCCTGGGAATGGGGGAAATACCTGGGTGATTCGTTGCTCAACCTGTGCATCTCTTCCTATCAACGACCAAATCCCAATTCAACAAAAGTTGAAGCAAAAGTTACCGGCCATTACA